>JBFXJV010000033.1:0-15526 GCA_050174515.1 Methylocystis sp. | reverse complement strand
AAATGGCTCAGCGATCACGCGCATTCCGGCGCGCGCATCGGTTACGACCCCTGGGTGCACACTAGCGCGCAGATCGAGCGCTTTTCAAAAGCGCTCGCCGAAAAGAAGATCGAACTCGTCCCGCTCGACATAAATCCGATCGACGCGCTGTGGACCGACCGACCGGCCGAGCCGCAAGGCGCGGTGACGATCCATCCCGCGCGCTACGCCGGCGAGAGCGCGAATTCGAAAATCAGGAAGCTGCGCGCGGCGCTGAAGGACGCCGGCGCCGCGCTCATGTCCGATCCGCACGCCATCTGCTGGGCCTTCAACATTCGCGGCGCCGATGTGGCGCATACGCCGATCGCGCTGTGCTTCGCTTTGCTGCCGAAACAAGGCGCGCCGACGCTTTATATCGACGACGCCAAACTCGCGCCGAAAGTGCGCACGGCGCTTCAAAAATTCCTCACGCTGAAAGCGCCCGAAGCGCTCATCGACGATCTTATTGACGCCGGCAGGCGCGGCGCGACGATTCTCTTCGATTCGGCGACGGCGCCGGCGAAGCTCGTCGAAACTCTTCGCGCGGCGGGCGGCAAGCCGCGCGTCAATGACGATCCGGCGGCGTTGCCCAAGGCGATCAAGAACGAGGCGGAGCTCGCGGGCGCGCGCGCCGCGCATATCCGCGACGGCGCGGCGCTGACGCGCTTTCTCGCCTGGTTCTCCGAAGCCGCGCCCAAGGGCGGGCTGACGGAAATTTCCGCCGCGGAAGCGCTCGAAACCTTCCGCCGCGAGAATGGCGACCTTCGCGACATTTCCTTCCCGACGATTTCCGCCTTCGGCGAACATGCGGCGATCCCGCATTATCGGGTGACCGAAAAGAGCAATCTCAGAATCGGCCGCGGCGTCTATCTCGTCGATTCCGGCGCGCAATATTTCGACGGCACCACCGATGTGACGCGTACAGTCGTCGTCGGGCCCGCGTCGAAACAATTGCGCGAACATTTCACTCGCGTGTTGAAAGGCCATATCGCCATCGCCCGCGCGGTTTTCCCGAAGGGCGTCTCAGGCGCGCAGCTCGACGCCTTCGCGCGCCGCGCGCTGTGGGAGGCGGGACTCGATTTCGACCATGGCACGGGGCATGGCGTCGGCTCTTATCTGTCCGTGCATGAGGGGCCGCAGCGCATTTCGAAACTCGGCGCGACGCCCCTGCAGCCGGGCATGATTCTCTCGAACGAGCCCGGCTATTACCGCGCCGGCGAATATGGCATCCGGCTCGAAAATCTGGTCATCGTCGAGAAGCGCGAGATCAGGGGCGCCGAGCGTGAAATGTACGGGTTCGAAACGATCACGCTGGCGCCTTTCGATTTGAATTGCGTCGAGCCGAAATTGCTGGCGCGCGAAGAAATCGACTGGCTCAACGCCTATCACGCCCAGGTGCGCAAGACGCTCTCGCCGCTCGTCGACGCCGGGACGCGCAAATGGCTGCGCGAGGCGACGCGCGCGCTCTAAGATTCGCCGTCACGCAAACATCACATAAGCGTCACGCAACCTCTATCCCGCCGTCATCGAAACGCAGCCTCGGCGTCGCGAAACCGCAGCCTCGCGCGCGTAGCCTTGCGTCATGGCGTTCACATCGGACCAGCTGGCCAAGCTGACGCGAGACGCGTCATCGGAGCCGCAAACACTCGCCGCCGCCACATGGGGTCAGCGCCTCTTCGAACTTGACCTCGCGGCGGTTCATCTTTTCTCGCGATCGGCGCGATCGGCGCTCGGCAAATTCCTCGCCGTCGCGATCAGCAAGCTCGGCAACGGCTGGATCTATCTGATCCTCGCGCCGATCGTGCTCATCGGCCTCGGCTGGCAGGGGACGCATGTCGCGGCGCTCGCGGGTCTGAACGCGGCGCTGCTGCACATGCTCTATCCGCTGATCAAGCGGCGGTTCGGACGCAAGCGCCCCTTCCAGACCGATCCGCGGCTGCCCTCGCTGCTGCGCACGCTCGACGATCACTCCTTTCCGAGCGGCCATGCGATGACGCTGACCGGCGTGCTCGCGCCGATCGTCATCGCCTGGCCGTCGGCGACGCTGTCGGCGGGAGTTCTCCTGCTGTCGATGGCCTGGTCGCGAATCGCCACCGCGCATCACTATCCAAGCGACGTCGCCGCCGGCGTCGCGCTGGGCGCGGCGCTGTCCTATCCGCTGGCGAGCGGCGTGCTCGCCTATTGGTGAGGCTTACGCCGCCTGCGGCAGGCTGATCGCAGGCGCTGCTGCGGGGATGACGCGCCCGCGCGCGCCTTCAAGCGCACCTGCGACGAGTTCCAAGCCGAGAAAGCGCGCACGCTCGACCGGGCCCGGCATCGTCAGCCGCTCCGTGAAACGCCGCTCGAATCCAAAACGCGCATAGTAAGGCGCGTCGCCGACGAGCAGCACGGCGCGATGGCCGAAGCCGGCGGCGCGAGCGAGCGATTCGTCGATCAGCGCCCGGCCGATCCCCAGCGAGCGAGATTCCGCCGCAACGGCGAGCGGGCCAAGCAGCAGCGCCGAGCGTCCGCCGGCAAGAACCGGCCACAGCCGCAGCGTGCCGATCAGCGCACCATCATCATCCGTCGCGACAAGCGCGAGCCCCGGCGCCGGCGCCGAATCGTCGCGCAGCCGCTGGCAGGTCTTCAGGAACCGTGCTGGACCGAAGGCGGCGTCGAGCAGGGCTTCGCGCGCCGCGACATCAGCGGGCCTTTCTTCGGCGAGCGTAAATGGACCGCGCGCTTCCAGGCGCGCCGGCTCCGCCATGTCCCATGCGCGCCTGGAGGCGCGCGGTCCAGCGTCAAAGTCGTGGTGAGCAAGAAAGGCCATCTTTTCCTCCCTTTGAGAAGGACAAGCGACCCTCGCGCCTGGCGCGTGACGCGCCCGCCGAACGGGACTGAGTTGCGATGATTCTCCGCCCTCGTCCTTCGAGACGCGAGCTTCGCTCGCTCCTCAGGATGAGGGCTGCAGGGCGGCGCCGCCGCAGCGTTTCCCTCATCCTGAGGAGGCCTCGAAGAGGCCGTCTCGAAGGACGAGGGAAACGACTGATCAGCTCAGATCACATGAGTCTCGAGCGGCGGGAAACCGTTGAAGCCCACTGCCGAATAGGTGGTCGTATAGGCTCCGGTTCCTTCGATCAGCACCTTGGCGCCGATTTCGAGCGAGATTGGCAGCTGATAGGGCTGCTTCTCGTAAAGCACGTCGACGCTGTCGCAGCTCGGACCGGCAATGACGCAGGGGCTCGTCGGCGCGCCATCCGCTGGCGTGCGAATCGGATAGCGGATCATCTCGTCGGTCGTCTCGGCGAGGCCGTTGAACTTGCCGATGTCGAGATAGACCCAGCGGATTTCGCTGTCCTGCGCCGACTTCTTCGAGATCAACACAACTTCCGCTTCGATCAGCCCGGCGTTGCCGACCATGCCGCGACCCGGCTCGATGATCGTTTCGGGAATGCGGTTGCCGAAATGCTTCGACAGCGCGCGGAAGATCGCATTGCCGTACTGCTTCACCGCCGGCACGTTCTTCAGATATTTCGTCGGGAAGCCGCCGCCGAGATTGACCATCTGCAGATTGATTCCGCGCTCCGCGAGTTCGCGGAAAATCTCGGCCGCCGACTGCAACGCGCCGTCCCACATGCGCGGATTGGTCTGCTGCGAGCCGACATGGAACGAAACCCCGTAAGCGTTGAGGCCCAAACGATGCGCATGTTCCAGAACGCCCGTCGCCATCTCCGGGACGCAGCCGAATTTGCGCGACAGCGGCCATTCGGCGCCGGAGCCGTCGCAGAGAATGCGGCAGAACACTTTGGAGCCCGGCGCGGCGCGCGCGATCTTCTCGACTTCCGCCTCGCAATCGACGGCGAACAGCCGCACGCCCATCGCATAGGCGCGCGCGACGTCACGCTCCTTCTTGATCGTATTGCCGAAGCTGATTCGATCAGGCGTTGCGCCAGCGGCGAGCGTCTGCTCGATCTCGACGACCGAAGCCGTGTCAAAGCACGAGCCGAGCGAAGCGAGTAGCGAGAGAACCTCCGGCGCCGGATTGGCCTTCACTGCATAGAAGACGCGCGTATCCGGCAACGCCTTGGCGAATCCAAGATAGTTTTCGCGCACCACGTCGAGATCGACGACGAGGCACGGCCCATTGTCGCGGCCGTTGCGTCGGCGATCGGCGAGGAATTCGAGAATGCGGTCGGTCATTTGTGGCCCCCTTGCGCGGCGCGCCGCGCAACGATCGTTTGAGCGTCAACGGACGCGCCGCTCCGTTCGCCCGCGCGCGATGGAGACGCGACGAGCGTTGGTTTCGGCGGTCCAAGGCCGTGCGAGCGCGAAGCGCTCAAACGGCCGGTTGATGCGCCGTTGACTGACCGAAGCGCAATTATGCGCGCAAGAGCGCGCACGCTTCCGCTAGGACAGCCATCGATTGGAAGGGGAGAATCCCGATCCGCACGCCCGGCAAGAAAGACAAGCCTCTTCGGTAAGCCGACCTTTGGAGGGTCGACAGAGACGAAAAAGCCCGGTCCGTCGTTGCTTTAAGTCGCGATCCCCCGCAGAGACGGAGTTCGCCGGTTCGCCTCCGGCTGCCGGTTCTATGCTGGCGGTTGACCGGCCTCTTGTCCGGATCCCCGCCCACCGACACACGACCACAGGCACGTGCGATTTGGGCAAGGACTTAGATACGCGCTTTTGCCGCGGTTACAAGCGGTTTTTGCCGCGTGCGATTATTTTTTCGGCCTGGCGTGCAAAGCTGTCACGTCGCGACGCCCCAAGGCGACCGCTTCTTGCGCATCCGAATCGATAGAGCTAGAGCAGCAGGCGGATCGTCACCATAGGGATCGGATAGCCTTGGCTCGGATGGGGGAATGAGGCAAATAACGCGGCGCCAATTCGCGGGGGCGCTCTCTGCAGTCGGCGCGCACTTTGCCTTCAAAGGCTCGGCGCAGGCCGCCAATGTCGCGCCCTCGCCGCGGTTTGGCTTCGAGAATGTGGTGCAGCGGGCGCGCGATCTTGCGCTTGCGCCCTTCGACAGCGCAATTCCTTCACGCCTGCCAGACCCGTTCGACGCACTGGACTTCGATACCTGGCGAGAGATTCGCTTCCGGCGCGACCATGACGTCTTCGCCGGCGCCGACGGCGGCTTCCGGCTGCAAGCCTTCCACCTCGGCTTTCTTTATCGTCGACCGGTGACGGTGAACACGATTCGCGACGGCATCGCGACGCCCATTCCCTATTCGCCGGCGCTTTTCGACTATGGCCGCCTCAAGGTTGAAAAGGCGCCTCCCGTGAACACCGGCTTCGCCGGCTTCCGCCTGCATTTTCCGGTCAACGACCCGCATGTCCACGATGAGGTGATTTCATTCCTCGGCGCGAGCTATTTTCGCTTTCTCGGCCGCGACCAGAATTATGGCTTGTCCGCTCGGGCGCTTTGCGTCGACGCCGGCGCCGACCGCGAGAGCTTTCCATTCTTTCGGGAATTTTGGATCGAAACGCCGGAGAAAGGCAGCAATCACGCCACGCTTTACGCCTTGCTCGACGGCGACTCCGCCACGGGCGCCTTCAAATTCGATCTTTTCGCCGGACAGGAAAGCACGCTGGAAATCCAGTCGACGCTGTTCCTGCGCGGGTCGGGAGCGAAGCTCGGCCTCGCGCCGCTCACGTCGATGTATCTGACCGGCGAAAACGACCGGCGCATGCGCGACGGCTTTCGAACTGAATTGCACGATTCCGACGGGCTTCTGATTCACACTGGCGCGGACGAATGGATTTGGCGCCCGCTCGGCAATCCGCCCGGCGCGCGGATTTCAACCTTTCTCGACGCCAACAATCGCGGCTTCGGCCTGCTGCAGCGCGACCGAACCTTCGAGTCCTATCAGGATCTCGACCTCGCCTATGAAAACCGCCCCAGCTATTTCGTCGAGCCGATCGGCGACTGGGGCGAAGGCTGCGTGGAGTTGATCGAATTGCCGACGCGCGACGAAACCAATGACAATATTGTCGCGAGCTGGATCCCTTCGACGACGCCGCAGCCCGGCGCGCCCTTCGTTTACGCTTATCGAATCACGGCGGGACTGGATATGCCGCGGCTTGCGCCCAATGGCGTGGTCGTCAATACTTTTGAAGCGCCGGCGCGGGCGCTCGGCTCGACCGAACCCAGCGACCCCGAGTCGCATCGGTTCCTCGTCGATTTCGCCGGCGGCGACCTCGGCTATTATGTCGCCGATCCCAGTCAGGTCGAAGCGGTGGCGACAACCAATACCGGACGCCTGCTGCGCGCGAGCGTCGTTGCGAATCAGCATATCGGCGGACTGCGCGCGCTGTTCGACGTATCGGTGAAACCCGGCCAGACCGCCGACCTTCGCCTGTTTCTGCGGGCGCACGGGCGCACGCTCACCGAGACCTGGACCTATCCCTGGACAGCGCCGGCGGCTTGATTCTCAATCATCGAGGCGCTTCAGCCGCGTAAGGTCGAACGCCTCGACGTCGCGCAGCAGTTCAATGAAGGCCGTCGCCCAGTAATCCGCCACCGCTTCGCCCTTCTCGGCGCTGGCTTTCGAGGCGTCGCCCATCGCGCCGGCCGGCGAAAGGTCCTGCGCCATCCAGCCGAAGCCTGCGGGGCGATCGGCCCGCAGCCAGGCAAAATCGCGCTCGAAATCGAGCGTCGCCGGCGGAAAGTTTTTCGCCCGCGCCATATCGACGAGTTCGGGCCGGAAGGCCAGCATGAGGGATGTTTCGATCTCGCCGCCATGGACGCCATGGCGCAGCTCCGACTCCGAGAACAGCCCGTCGGGATAGCCAAAGCGCGCCCAGGAGGCGATGACCGCCAGCGCGCCGAAACGGGCCCGCAGTTCGAGCGCGGTCTGCGAGACGAGCGCCGAATTGCCGCCGTGCGAATTGAGCAGCGCCAGCTTCGTCACGCCCGCGCGCAGAACGCCTTCCGCGATCTCACAGAGGAGGCGCGACGCCGTCTCATTGGTCAGCGTCAGCGTGCCGGGAAAGTCGCGATGCTCGGTTGAAACGCCAACGCTCTGGATCGGAAGAAAGACGACATCGAGGTCGGCAGGCAGTCGCGACGCGACGCGCTCGATGCAACCTTCCATGATCATCGCGTCGACGCCGAGCGGCAGATGCGGCCCGTGCTGCTCGACCGCCGCGATCGGCAGAACCGCGATGACGCGCGACATATCATGCGCGCGCATGTCCCGCAGCGAGAGGTTCGTCCAGAAGCGCGAAGGCAGCATGTCGGCAAGCATATGCGGCTTGGCCTTAAAGGGGAATGCGCAAGACCCAGCGTGAGACTATATGATGAATGACGCAAAGGAGTTGATGTCGATGGAACAAACCAGCCGCCGTCAGGCGCTCGTATTCGCCGTCGCGACCGGGACGATCGCACTTTTGCCGAGTTGGGCGCGCGCGGAAGGCGGGACGAAGGTCGTCGTGCATAAGAGCCCGACCTGCGGCTGCTGCGGGGCGTGGACGGCGCGCATGCGCGAAGCCGGCTATATCGTCGAGGAGATCGTTGAACCAGACGTTCAGGCGGTGAAAAAGCGCCTCGGCGTGCCCGAGAGGCTCGCCTCCTGTCATACGGCTGAGATCGACGGCTATGTCGTCGAAGGCCATGTTCCCCCGATGGCGGTCGAGCGCCTTTTAAAGGAGCGGCCGAAAGCCATTGGCCTCGCCGCCCCCGGCATGCCGACCGGGTCGCCGGGGATGGAGGGCGGCGAGCCGGAAGTCTACAGGCTATATTTGTTCGACGCTTCGGGCGCGCGCCCGTTTGGCGACTGGCGCGGCGACAAGCCCGCCTGATCTGTTTCTGGCGGCGCGACGGTCTGATCGGGCAAAAGTCCGAGATAGCGGGCGGCGCCGCGCCCGGCCGCGAGCCCAGTGGCGAAGGCCGCTTGCAAAAGATAGCCGCCGGTCGGCGCGTCATAGTCGAGCATCTCGCCAGCGACGAAAACGCCCGGCAGCTTTTTGAGCATCAG
This sequence comes from Methylocystis sp., assembly GCA_050174515.1. Lineage (GTDB taxonomy): Bacteria > Pseudomonadota > Alphaproteobacteria > Rhizobiales > Beijerinckiaceae > Methylocystis. Next base: position 7,550 of record JBFXJV010000033.1, on the reverse strand, counting down.
CGCGTCGTCGAGCTCATCGAAGGAGACTCCGCCAGCGGTCGAGATCGCGCGCTCGAGACCGGCGACGCCCGTAACGGTCAGCGGCGCGTTCTTGATCAGAGCGGCAAGCGTTTCGGCGTCGCGCGGCAACCCGCCCCGACGCGACTCGCGTATCAGGCCGATCTCGACTTTTGAGAATCCCGCCTTGCGCAGAAAATTCGCATGCGACTGCTTCTGCGGCCGGCGCGAGAGTTTGCGCGCCAGACACTCCAGCGTCGTGTCGGGACGCAGATCGATAGACAGCATCGTCTCGCCGTATTTTTGCGTCGCGGCGCGCAATTGCGAGGAGAGCGCGTAAACCGGCCCGCCCTCGAGTCCGCTGCGGGTGACGACGATGTCGCCGCGCGCCGCCGACAAGCCATGGCGCAGCAGGGTCGTCTTGATCGGCTGGCCTTCGAAATCGCTACGAAAGATCGCGCTCCATTCGATCAAAGCGCCGCTGTTGGCGGCGGCGAGCGGCGTGACCTGCACGCCTTGAGCGCCGAGCCGAGCCGTCCAGGCGCCATCGGAGCCGAGCCGCGGCCAGGAAGCGCCGCCGAGCGCCAGCACCAGCGCGTCGAATTTGCGGGTGAATTCGCCCTCCGGCCCCAACATGCGCAAGGCTCCGGACTCGGCGAAGCCCAGAAAGGCGTGCCGGGTTGCGATGGAGACTCCGAACTGCGACAGCCGGGCGAGCCAGGCGCGCAAGAGCGGCGAGGCCTTGAAGCTCGCAGGGAAAACCCGGCCGCTTGAGCCAACGAAAGTCGTTTCGCCGAGCTCGGCGCAGAAGTCGCGCAGCGCTTGCGGCGGCCAGGCGCGAAGGAGAGGCGCGAGTCGCGCGGCGGCCGCGCCATATCGCGAGATGAAACGCTCCAGGCTTTCGCTGTGGGTGATGTTGAGGCCGCCCCGCCCCGCCATCAGAAATTTGCGCGCCGGGCTCGCTTTGTGCTCATAGATGACGACACGCGCCCCGGCGCGCGCGAGCGCGTCGGCGGCGAAAAGTCCGGCGGGGCCCGCGCCAATCACGGCGCAGAACGGAGCCTCGGCGTCGCTAATGGAAGGGCCTCCCCTGGGCGGCGTTATTCAATGCGCAGATTGGCGGAGGTTCGCGCCTCCGCTCGCGCCACGCCTGCGTTTCCGCAGCCCTCATATCATGCGCGCGCCGGCGCGCGGAAAAAAAGCTCAATGACGGTCAAGGCTCTGCCTCATATTGACGCATCCGCCGAGCGCTTCGAATTTCTCGTGGCGCCGCAGCAGGGCGGCGTTCGGCTCGATCGCTTTCTCGCGGAGCAGCCAGAAATCGTCGCGGCGCATCTCTCGCGCAGCCGCATAAAAACGCTGATCGAGGAAGGGAGCGCGACGATCATGAATGTTGCGGCGCGTGATCCGGCGAAGAAGGTCGCGCCGGGCGACACGGTCGCGCTTGTCGTGCCGCCGCCGGCGCCCGCCGCGCCGCAAGGCGAAAATATCGCGCTCAACATCGTCTATGAGGATTCGCATCTTCTCGTCATCGACAAGCCGGCGGGCCTCGTCGTCCATCCGGCGAGCGCGCATGAGAGCGGCACGCTGGTCAATGCGCTGATCGCCCATTGCGGCGACAGTCTTTCCGGCGTCGGCGGGGTGAAGAAGCCCGGCATCGTGCATCGCATCGACAAGGATACGAGCGGGCTGCTCGTCGTCGCCAAGACCGACGCCGCGCATCATGGATTGTCGCGGCTCTTCGCCGACCATGGCCGCACGCTGTCTTTGACGCGCGAATATCTTGCTTTCGTCTGGGGCGTTCCCGAGCGCGCGCATGGAACGATCGAAGCGCCGCTCGGCCGCCATGCGACGCAACGCGAGAAGATGGCGGTTGTGTCGCCAGCGCGCGGCCGCGAAGCGATCACGCATTGGGAGAAGATCGAGGATTACGGCGTCGCGTCGCTCTTGCGCTGTCAATTGGAGACCGGCCGCACGCATCAGATTCGCGTGCATATGGCGCATATCGGCCATCCGCTGATCGGCGACAAAACCTATGGCGCGGGTTTTAAGACGAAGGTCGCCAAGCTTTCGGAGAATGCGCGCGAAATTGTGGAGCGCTTGCATCGTCAGGCGCTGCACGCCGCGACGCTCGGTTTCGAACATCCGATCACCGGCCAGGAGATGCTATTCGAAAGCGACCTGCCTGAGGATTTGGCGGGGTTGCGGGAGGCGCTCGCGGGCGCTTGAGGGCGCTCGCCAAAACCCTGGCGCGACTTAATTAAGCGACGCGCAAGTAAGCGACGCGCACCCTTTCCGCGTCATGCCCGGCCTTGTGCCGGGCATCCACGCGGCGTCGCTCCGCACATCTCACAGCGTTACGCCGCCTCTCGACGTGGATGGCCGGGACAAGCCCGGCCATGACGAGCTGAGATGTGGCGATGCTTGCTCACATACGCCGCCGGCATCACGATCCCGTGCGCTTTTGATGTTTGGCGCATCAGAAGTATCACGCCACCAGCGCGGTCTTGCCCTTCGCCTTCTTGCGGTCGTTGGGGTCGAGATAGACCTTGCGCAGGCGGATCGATTTCGGCGTCACTTCCACGCGTTCGTCGTCCTCGATATAGGCCAGCGCCTTCTCAAGCGTCATCTGGATCGGCGGCGTCAGGCGCACCGCCTCATCCTTCGACTGCGTGCGGATATTGGTGAGCTGCTTGCCCTTCAGCACATTGATTTCGAGATCATTGTCGCGCGTGTGCTCGCCGACGATCATGCCGCGATAGACCTTCCAGCCCGGCTCGATCATCATCGGGCCGCGATCCTCGAGCTTCCACATGGCGTAGGCGACCGCCTCGCCCTGATCATTCGAGATCAGGACGCCGTTGCGACGCCCCTGAATGTCGCCCCGATAGGGCGCATATTCGTGGAACAAGCGGTTCATGATCGCCGTGCCGCGCGTGTCGGTCAGAAGCTCGCCCTGGTAGCCGATGAGGCCGCGCGTCGGCGCATGGAAGACAAGCCGCAGGCGATTGCCGCCGGAAGGCTTCATCTCGATCATCTCGGCCTTGCGCTCCGCCATTTTCTGCACGACGACGCCGGAATGCTCCTCGTCGACGTCGATGACGACTTCTTCGATCGGCTCGAGAATGTCGCCGCGCTCGTCCTTGCGGAACACCACCTTGGGGCGCGACACGCCGAGTTCGAACCCCTCGCGGCGCATGGTCTCGATCAGGATCGCGAGCTGCAATTCGCCGCGGCCGGAGACGATATAGGCGTCGCCCATCGGCGCGTCCTCGACGCGCAGCGCGACATTGCCTTCGGCTTCCTTGTAAAGCCGCGCGCGGATCATCCGGCTCGTGACCTTGTCGCCTTCGGTGCCGGCGAGCGGGCTGTCATTGACGAGGAAGGTCATGGAAAGCGTCGGCGGGTCGATCGGCTGCGCCTGCAGCGGCTCATTCACGTCGAGCGCCGCAAGCGTATCGGCGACGTTGAACTGCTCCAGCCCGGCGATGGCGACGATGTCGCCGGCCTCCGCCTCTTCGATCGGCTGGCGCTCGATGCCGCGGAAGGCGAGAATTTTCGACACGCGCCCCTGCTCGACGATCTTGCCTGAACGATCCAGCACCTTCACCGGCTGGTTCGGCTTGACCGAGCCCGAGAACACCCGTCCGGTGATGATGCGGCCGAGATAGGGGTTCGCTTCGAGCAGCGTGCCGAGCATGCGGAAGCCGCCGTCCTCGACCTTGGGCGCCGGCACATGTTTGACCACGAGATCGAAGAGCGGCGCCATGTCGTCCTTGGGGCCGTCCGGCTCCTCGGCCATCCAGCCTTGCTTCGCCGAGCCGTAGATGATCGGGAAGTCGAGCTGCTCGTCACTGGCGTCGAGCGCGGCGAAGAGGTCGAAGACTTCGTTGACGACTTCGCTCACGCGCGCGTCCGGCTTATCGACCTTGTTGACGCAAACGATCGGCTTCAGACCGATCTTGAGCGCCTTGCCGACGACAAATTTGGTCTGCGGCATCGGGCCCTCGGCAGCGTCGACAAGCACGATCGCGCCGTCGACCATGGAGAGAATGCGCTCCACCTCGCCGCCGAAATCGGCGTGGCCGGGCGTGTCGACGATGTTGATGCGCACTTCCTTCCAGGCGATCGAGGTCGCCTTGGCCATGATGGTGATGCCGCGCTCCTTTTCGAGATCATTCGAATCCATGACGCGCTCGGCGACGCGCTGATTCTCGCGAAAGGCGCCTGACTGCTGGAGCAGGCGGTCGACGAGCGTGGTCTTGCCATGGTCGACATGGGCGATGATGGCGATATTGCGCAGTTGCATGGTGAAAGGGCCGGCCGGGTGAAACAGCCCCGCTCTGCGGCCGCCGGCGGGCGGTCGGATCAGAGACGCTGGCTGTTGTTGCGATGCAGCGTCTCATACCCCAAGGCGGGGGATTTTGGAAGCGAAACCAGCCCCGCGGCGGGGCGATCGGGTGGAAGGGCTTCCTCATCCTGAGGAGCGTGCGCAGCACGCGTCTCGAAGGGCGAGGAAGCCCGATTTCGCATATTTTTCCTCACCCTCGTCCTTCGAGACGCCGCCTTCGATCTCGGGCTTGCCCGAGATCGACATTAAATGCTCAAGTCGGGTAAACCCGACTTGCGGGCGGCTCCTCAGGATGAGGGTGAGGAAAACCATCCTTCACCCCATTCCTCTGGCCCTGGCAGCGCGGCGGACGATCCGTCCGCCGCCAAGCTCGCCTCAGCGCGCCGGGCACCGCTGCCGACAGCGGAGAAAGGCGGGGACGCATTGCGACGCCAGACCGCCCTCGGCGAGGCAGGAGTCGCGATCTGCTGCGCATTCACGCAGGCACTCCTCGCGCGGCGTCAGCGGAGGAGGGGGCGGCTGAGGCCGCGGCGGCTGCTGCGCCGTGAAAGTGGTCAGCGGTCCAAGCTCCTGCTTGATCAGGCTCAGCGGGCTGAAGACGAAGGAGCTGCCATCGTCGGGACCGCCCCAGAGAATGCCGTGCAGGCTCGCCTGGCTGCCGACCGGCAGAATGGAGAAGACTGGCGAGCCGCTGTCGCCATTGTCGGTGAGCTTATTGGTCCCGCTCACCCGGGCGACGCGGCTCTGGCACAGCAGCCTAACGTCCGTATCGGCGACATTCACGTCAATGCAGGTCGCGCGCACGTCGCCGAAGGCCCAGCCGGTCGTTCGCCCCACCTTGTTGAGCCTCATGCCGACCATCGAATCCGGCGTCTCGCTGACGATCCGGAAGGCGCTCGGAAACCCGTTGATCGTGCGCGAACCGACATTGTTGGTGGTTCGGGCGATTTCGAAAGGTCCGCGATCGATACGGTAGTCGGCATAGGCGCTGTCGCTGAAGCGGCATTTCCTGCCCGACGGGCACTGGCCGCCGGTGAAATACCGCGGATCGGCGTCCTCGTCCCCGATCTTGTTGCCCGACAGCAGCGGATCATTGGGCTGATGGAAATCGTCGTCATTGCTGACGCCGCGATTCCTGGTGCAATGGGAGTTGGTGACGAAGCCGTCACGGCCATTGCGCACGACGTTGAATCCGAGCGTGCAGATTTTATACGCGAAGATTCCAGTGTCGATTTCGATCTGCACGCCGGCCGGAACCGGCCGCCTCTTATCGCGCAAGGACGCGTGGAAGCGGATCGGCTGCGTTTCTTCGATGATCAGCGCTTCGAAGGGAATGCCGAGCGATTTCGCCAAGGCTTCGAATCTCTGGCGCGATGGGTCGCCGACGACGCCAATGGTCACGCGATTGCGCCGCTCGTCGAGATCGACGAAGACGATTTCCTGACCGTCGAGCGCCGAACCGACGCTGTTCTTCCATTTAGCGAGTTCGATGACGTCATAATCGCCTTTGATGATGTTCGGCTCCGGCGCGCGCGTTTTGCGGGCGCCGTTTTGCGTCAGAAAATCCGCGCCGAGCACGCGGGCGATCGCCGACGTAACTTGCGCGCGGGCGGCTTTCATCGCATCCGCGCCGCGCAACTCGGCGGCGTTCTTCATATAGACCTGCAGCGTCCCCTTCTCGTCGACATACATGCCGCCAAAGCCTGGCGCCTGCTCAGCAATCTTGACGAGCTTGTCGTCGAAAGTCGTCACCGGCGCGGCGGGCGCCGCCGGAGTTTCGCTTTTCTGAGCCGCGGCGGTTGTCGCCATTGTGATGGCGATCGCCACGAATGATGCGAGCAATATTTTAAAACGCATTACACCCTCCATGAAATCATGTGCGGCGCCGGCGGATATCGCCCGCCGCCGCAAGAAATGGCGCCAATATAAATGTCTCCCCTGGCGCGCGATGTGCGCGCCAGCAATCGTCGCATTTTTTAAAGAATTAGAGCGCCGAGCCGCGCTCGGCCACCGGCGTCCACAACACCTGTTCGATGCGTTCGGCCCCGGTCGCGAGCATCACCAGCCGGTCGAATCCGAGCGCGACGCCGCAGGCCTCCGGCATCTCTCCGAGCGCCGTCAGAAAATCCTCGTCGATCGGATAGGTCTCGCCATAGATGCGCTGCTTCTCCTGCATCTGCGCCTCGAAGCGGCGGCGCTGCTCGGCGGGGTCGGTCAATTCGGCGAAGCCATTGGCGAGTTCGACGCCGCAGACATAGAGTTCGAAACGATCGGCGAAGCGCGGATCGTCCGGGTTGGCGCGGGCGAGCGCCGCCTCGCTCACCGGATAGTCGGTCAGGATCGTCGGCCGCTCGCGGCCGAGCAGATGCTCGATCTTTTCCGACATGATCTTGCTGAAGAGATCGGACCAGCTGTCGTCCTCGGCGACTCTGATGCCGTCGCGCGCCGCGGCGCGCGCCAGCCCGTCGCGGTCGTCGAGCAGCGCTTCGAGGTCGATGCTGGCGTGGGTCGCGAAGGCCTCACAGACGCTGATGATCTGAGGCTCCTCAAAGGGATCGCAGGTCCGGTCGCGCCAGGAAAAATCGCTCGCCCCGGCGGCGCGGGCGGCGCTCGCCAGCAGTCCGGCGCAATCCTCCATCAGCCGCAGCGTCGGCGCGCCGGCGCGATACCACTCCAGCATGGTGAATTCGGGATGATGCAGCGCCGAGCGTTCGCGGTTGCGGAAAACATGGGCAAGCGTGAAAATCCGCTCCTCGCCCGCCGCCAGCAGCTTCTTGCAGGAGAATTCCGGCGAAGTGTGGAGATAGAGCCGGCTGCGCTCGCCGGAAGCGCCGATCAGCTCGGTGGCGAAGGCCGAAAGATGCGTCTCATTGCCGCCCGAAAGCTGAAGCGCGGCGGTCTCGACCTCGGCGAACCCTTCCGCGGCGAGAAAGCGCCGGACCGCTGCGGCGATCGCCGTGCGCGCCTTGAGAAAAGGCTTGCGGTCGGCATAGACATCCCGAGCCCACCAGGGCGACGCGCCCGTCATAAGGCCTCCCGCGAGGCGGGGCCCCGGATTGCCGGCGCGCCCGAAATATGGTCTTACCGCCGTTCATACCCCAGGCCGGCCATAAGGGATACCGACGTGAAAGTCATCGCCAGTTCGATTCGCAAAGGCAATATCATTGAAAGGGACGACGGTCAGCTTTACGTCGTTCTGACC
>JBFXJV010000032.1:0-15547 GCA_050174515.1 Methylocystis sp. | reverse complement strand
AAGGACGCCGGCAAGATCGCCGGCCTCGAGGTGCTGCGCATCATCAACGAGCCGACGGCGGCGGCGCTCGCCTATGGCCTCGACAAGAAACAGTCCGGCACGATCGCGGTCTACGATCTCGGCGGCGGCACCTTCGACATTTCGATCCTTGAAATCGGCGACGGCGTCTTCGAGGTGAAGTCGACGAACGGCGACACCTTCCTCGGCGGCGAGGACTTCGACATGCGCCTCGTCGAATATCTCGCGGGCGAGTTCAAGAAGGAACAGGGCATCGACCTGACGAAGGACAAGCTCGCCCTGCAGCGCCTCAAGGAAGCGGCGGAAAAAGCCAAGATCGAACTGTCGTCGGCGACTCAGACAGAGATCAACCTGCCCTACATCACCGCCGACGCCACGGGTCCGAAGCATCTGACGCTGAAGCTGACACGCGCGAAATTCGAAGCGCTCGTCGACGATCTCATCCAGCGCACGGTCGAGCCCTGCCGCAAAGCCCTGAAGGACGCCGGACTGTCGGCGGCCGACATCGGCGAAGTGGTGCTCGTCGGCGGCATGACCCGCATGCCGAAAGTGCAGGAGGTGGTGAAGCAGTTCTTCGGCAAGGAGCCGCACAAGGGCGTCAACCCCGACGAAGTCGTCGCCATCGGCGCGGCGGTGCAGGCGGGCGTCCTGCAGGGCGACGTGAAGGACGTGCTGCTGCTCGACGTGACCCCGCTGTCGCTCGGCATCGAGACGCTGGGCGGCGTGTTCACCCGTCTGATCGACCGCAACACGACGATCCCGACCAAGAAGAGCCAGGTGTTCTCGACTGCCGAAGACAATCAGACGGCGGTCACCATCCGGGTCTTCCAGGGCGAGCGCGAGATGGCGGCGGACAACAAGCTGCTCGGCCAGTTCGATCTCGTCGGCATTCCGCCGGCGCCGCGCGGCATGCCGCAGGTCGAGGTGACCTTCGACATCGACGCCAACGGCATCGTCAATGTGACGGCGAAAGACAAGGCGACGAACAAGGAGCAGCAGATCCGTATCCAGGCGTCGGGCGGCCTGTCCGAAGGCGACATCGATAAGATGGTCAAGGACGCCGAGGCGCATGCCGCGGAGGACAAAATCCGCCGCGAACTCGTCGACGCCAAGAACCATGCCGAGGCCGGGATCCACGCCGCGGAGAAATCCGTCGCCGAATTCGGCGACAAGGTTTCGGGCGCCGACAAGAGCGCGATCGAGGCGGCGATCGCTTCGTTAAAGAGCGCGATCGAAGGCGACGACGTCGACACGATCAAGGCCAAGACCAATGAGTTGGCGCAGGCCTCGATGAAGCTCGGCGAGGCGATGTACAAGGCCCAGCAGGCCGAGGCGTCGAGCCCCGGCGCGTCGGAGGCGCCTAAGGACGACGTGATCGACGCGGAGTTCAAGGACGTCGGCGACGACAAGAAGTAAGCCGTGACTGGCCATGGCCGTCCCGATGCGCCAGCGAAAAGGGAACCCGGCGCGGATAACGCCGGGTTTCATTGCGTTTCGGGTGCGTCATACGATATTTGGTCCAACCGCTCGGATGTCTTCTCGACGCGCGCAACGCGCGGTCGAGAGTCCGGAGCAAAGCCAGAGTTGTTGGCGCGGCGCTGGATTGGCGGTCAGGCCTTCAGCCTGCCGGGAATGACGCCGCAGCGAACCGCTCAATCAAACTCCGCATCGGACCGCCGCTCGAAGCGGACGAGCAGTTTGAGGGATACGCATGAAACCTTCCGCGGCGCTGGAAAAAAATCGCGAAGCCGTGCGCGCCGCTGTCAGCCGCCGCAAGGCGGCCAACCCGCGCGTCTTTGGTTCGGTATTGCGCGGCGAGGATGACGACGGCAGCGATATCGACATTCTAATCGACGCTTTACCCGACGCGACCTTGCTGGATTTGGGAGGACTTCATGCGGAGCTGGAAGAGATTTTGGGCGTGAAAGTCGATCTCCTGACGCCGCTGGAGCTTCCCAAACGCATCAGAGCGAAAGTCGTCGCCGAGGCCGTCCCGGTATGACGTACGGCGCCGTTTTTGTTTTTTCCCAACGGAAACTCGAGCCGGCTCGCGCCGACTTTCGCGTCGTCTGGCGAACGGCGCTGATCAATCTGCCGGAGTTGCTAAATCCTCTCGAAGCCATATACGAAGCGGCGGGCGAGCGGATCGGCGGAGCTTCGAAAAAACCGCTCGAAGACTAAGAAATGTCCAAACGCGACTATTACGAAGTTCTCGGCGTCACCCGCACCGTGACGGAAGTCGATCTAAAAATCGCCTTCCGCAAGGCGGCGATGCAGTGCCATCCCGATCGGCACCCTGGCGACAAGCAGGCGGAAACGCGCTTCAAGGAATTGAACGAAGCCTATCAATGTCTGTGCGACCCCCAAAAGCGGGCGGCCTATGACCGGTTCGGCCACGCCGCCTTTGAACAGGGCGGCGGATTCGGCGGCTTCGGGGCCGGCGAGGGTTTCGGCGCCTCGATGGCCGATATTTTCGATGATTTGTTCGGCGACGTCATGGGCCGGCGCGGTCGCTCGGGCGGCCGCGAGCGCGGCTCGGATCTCCGCTACAACATGGAGATCACCCTCGACGAAGCCTATCACGGCAAGAGCGCGTCGCTGAAAATTCCGACCTCTGCGAGCTGCGAGGCGTGCGCGGGGACGGGCGCGAAAAAGGGCTCCAAGCCCAAGACCTGCACGACCTGCGGCGGCATGGGACGGGTGCGCGCCCAGCAGGGCTTTTTCGCGATCGAACGAACCTGCCCGGCCTGCCAGGGCCGCGGCGAGATTATCGAAAACCCCTGCCCCTCCTGCGCCGGCGCCGGCCGCAAGACCATCGAACGGTCGCTTTCGGTCAATGTCCCGCCGGGCGTCGAGGACGGCACGCGCATCAGGCTCGCCGGCGAAGGCGAGGCCGGCCTGCGCGGCGGGCCGGCCGGCGACCTCTACATCTTTCTTTCAGTGAAGCCGCATCCCTTCTTCCAGCGCGACGGCGCCGATCTCTATTGTCGCGTGCCGATTTCCATGGTGCGCGCCGCGCTCGGCGGCGAGATCAAGGTCCATGCGCTCGACGGCTCCGAGGTGAAGCTGAAAATTCCCGAGGGCGCGCAATCGGGACGCCAGATCAAAGCCAAGGGCAAGGGCATGCCCATCTTGCGCGGGCGCGACCATGGCGATCTGCATGTACAGATCAGCGTCGAGACGCCGCAAAAGCTCACCAAGCGCCAAAAGGAGCTTCTCGCCGAATTCGAAGAGGAATCCTCGCACGACACTCATCCGGAGGAGACGGGCTTTTTCGCCCGGATGAAGGATTTGTTCGGGGGATAGAGGGGTTCATAACGCCGCATTGTTTTCGGCGCGCCGCTCTCCTATCATCCGCCAAAACGGCCCCCGAAAGTGGGGGCCGTTTGCGCGTTTCCATCGCGCCGATCGGGAGGGGTGGTCTTTGCCTCACAGAATGCAAAAAGCCGGCGATCGCGTGAATCTTGTAGATAACGCGCGCTTCATCCGTCAATGGATCGAAAACCCGCGCCTCATCGGCGCCGTCTCGCCGTCCGGACGCGCGCTGGCCAAGACGATGGCGGGCTTCGTCGAATCGGAAAAGGACGGGCACATCGTCGAACTCGGTCCCGGCACCGGGCCGGTGACTCAGGCGCTACTCGCCCGCGGCATCGCGCCCGAGCGTCTCGTGCTCGTCGAATTTGAGACGAGGTTCTGCCATTTGCTCTCCGAGCGCTTCCCCGGCGTCAACATCGTCCAGGGCGACGCCTATGGACTGAAGGCGACGCTCGACGGCAAGGTTCCTGGAAAGATCGCGACCGTTGTTTCGAGCCTGCCGCTCCTGAACCGGCCCGAGCGCGACCGCGTCGAATTGCTGAATCAGTCGTTCGAGCTGATGGGCGACGACGGGCTCTTCATTCAGTTCACTTACGGCCTCACGAAATCGCCGATGCCGATGCACGCCCGCGGCGTCAAAGGCGCCTATGTCGGCAAGGGATCGCCGCCGATCGTGCTCAATATTCCGCCGGCGCGCGTCTGGCGCTACCGCAAGGCCGGTCACGCCGGAAAGCCCAGGGCGTGAAGGCGCGCGAGCGCCTCATCGTCGCGCTCGATGTGGAAAGAGTCGCCGAGGCGCGCGCGCTGGTCGCGGCGCTCGGCAAGACGGTCGCTTTCTTCAAGGTCGGCATGGAGCTCGCTTATGCGCCAGGCGGGTTCGACTTCGCGCGCGAATTGAAAGCTTCCGGCAAACGCGTCTTTCTCGATCTGAAGCTCCATGACATCGGCGTCACCGTGGAACGCGCGACCCGTCAGATCGCGAGACTTGGCGCTGACTTTCTCACCATCCACGCCTTTCCTCAGACGATGGCGGCTGCGCGCCAGGGCGCGTCCGACGGCGCGTCGGAGGGCGCGCTGAAACTCCTCGCGGTGACGGTGATGACCTCCTATGACGACGCCGATCTCGCGGAAGCCGGCTACGCCTGCGGCGTCGCGGACCTCGTCGCGCGACGCGCCCTTCAGGCGAAGGAGGCGCGGGTCGACGGCCTCATCCTGTCGCCGCTGGAGCTAGCGGCCATTCGCCCCATCGTCGGCCCGGACATGCTGCTGGTGACGCCGGGGGTGAGGCCGGCAGGCGCCGATTTCGGCGACCAGAAGCGGGTGATGACGCCCGCAGAGGCGATCGCCGCCTCCGCCGACTATATTGTCGTCGGCCGGCCGATCACGCGAGCGGCCGATCCCGCGGCGGCCGCCGAGGCCATCGTCGACGACATCGCCGGCGCCTGACCGAAGGTCGCGGAATGCCCTACGCCAGCAATTCCGACCTGCCCGAAAATCTCCAGCGTATCCTGCCCGAACATGCGCAGGACATTTACCGCGAGGCGTTCGACCACGCCTTCGAGGCCCATCGCGGCGACCCCCGGCAGGAGGAGGCGGCGCATCGCATCGCCTGGGCGGCGGTCAAACGAAGCTACGTCAAGACCGCGGCGGGGTGGGTGAAACGGCAATGATGCCCTGCGAAGCCTGGAAGGCGGCTCTGGGTAGTGTCTCGAGACACTACCCAGCTCTGGTCTAGCTGGGATGCGAATGTTAGAAGGCGATCTGCGTCGAATCCTCACCCCGATTCGCCATGCTCGCGACATTCATCTCGATCATTGGGCTATTCGCGTGGCTCTATCTGATTGTGCTGCGCGGCGGTTTCTGGCGGCTCACCGAGCATGATCGGAACCTCGGCGGCGAGCCGGCCTCCGTTCCGGCGACTTCCGTCGTCGCGATCGTTCCGGCCCGCAACGAAGCCGATGTCATCGAAAAGAGCCTCGCGTCGCTCTTTGCGCAACAGTTCCACGGGCGCTTCGACATCATTCTCGTCGACGACGAGAGCGACGACGGCACCGCTGAAGCCGCGCGCTGTTGCGCCGCCGCGCATGGCGCCGCCGGCCGGCTGACCATTCTCTCGTCGCGCGGACCCGACGCAGGCTGGACCGGAAAGCTCGCGGCGATGCAACGCGGATTCGACCATGTGCGGAGCCTGCCGTTCGACCCCGACTTCGTGCTGTTCTGCGACGCGGACATTGAATTTTCGCCGCCTGTGCTGGCGCGTCTCGTTTCGGGCGCGAAGGCGCGCGGCGCCGTTTTGACCTCGCTGATGGTCAAGCTTCGCTGCGAAAGCGTCGCCGAGCGCTGGCTTGTTCCGGCCTTCATTTTCTTTTTCCAGAAGCTCTATCCGTTCCGCCACGTGAACGACCCCGATCATACCGCGGCCGGCGCGGCGGGAGGGGTGATGCTGGCGCGCCCCGAGGCGCTCGCGGCGGCGGGGGGCTTTCGCGCCATTCGCGGCGCGCTGATCGACGATTGCGCGCTGGGCGCGCTGATGAAGGCGCAAGGGCCGATCTGGCTCGGCCTAACCGAAGACGTCCATAGCCTGCGCGCCTATCCGCGTCTTTCCGACATATCGCGAATGGTCGTTCGCTCGGCTTACGCCCAGCTCAGCTATTCGCCCTGGCGTCTCGCAGGGGCGCTGTTCGGCATGGCGGCCGCCTATCTGGCGCCGCCCTATCTGGCGTTTTTCGGCGAATCGCCGGCCCGCGAGACGGCCCTCGTCTCCTGGCTGCTCATGGCGCAGGCCTATATGCCGACCTTGCGCTTTTATGGCCTGTCGCGGTTGCGCGCCTTTGCTTTGCCAGGCGTCGCGGCGTGCTATACGTGGTTCACGGTTGAATCGGCCTGGCGGCACGTGAGAGGCCGCGGCGGCGAATGGAAAGGCCGCTATCAGGCGCCGCGCACGCAAAAGGCGGCGCAGCGATTCGAAACGCACGGCGAGATCGAGGCGAACCGCGAAATCGAGGTTTGAGGGCGCGCGAGCGCCGTGGCGGCAAAACGGCGGCATCATGGACATTGCTCGGACGAGTTCGGGGAAGACCCATCGCGACGAAAATTTTCCCGTCGCCTCCTTTCTGATCGCGCCGCGTCATCGCGCGCCGATCCTCGCCTTCTATGATTTCGTTCGCGCCGCCGACGACATCGCCGATCATCCCACGCTCGGCGCGCAAGAGAAGCTCGAGCTCCTGGACGCGCTCGACGGCGCGCTCACGGGAAATACCGACGAGGATGCGCCGGTCGCGCGCCGGCTGCGCGACACATGCCGCGAGCGCGGCCTCGACTCGCAGCACGCGCGCGACCTGATCGCCGCCTTCAAGCGCGACGTGACGCAGCTGCGCTATCGAGACTGGGACGATCTCATCGACTACTGCCGCTATTCGGCGATGCCCGTCGGACGCTTCGTCTGCGACGTTCATGGCGAGGATCGCGGCCGGGTCTGGGCGGCGAATGACGCGCTTTGCGCCGCGCTGCAGGTCATCAATCATCTGCAGGATTGCGGCAAGGATTACCGCAGCCTCGACCGGGTCTATCTTCCGCAGGACTCGCTCGCGGCGCATGGCGCTGCCGTCGAAATGCTGGCGCAGGAAAGCGCGCCGCCGCCGCTGCTCGCGGCGATCCGCGAGCTGAACGACAAAACCGCGCGCCTACTCGTTCAGTCGCGTCCCTTCGCCGATCTGATCGATGACGCGCGCCTCGCCATGGAGGTCGGCGCCATCCAAACGCTCGCCGAACATCTCGTGGCGCGGCTCGCCGTCGCCGATCCGCTTAGCGACAAGGTCCACGACGGCAAGCTCGGCTTCGCGGCGAAAGGCGCGATCGGCGCGATCGGCGCGCTGCTTCGCCGCTTTTCACGTCCGCGCCGCGCGGCTTCGCGCGCCATCCCGGGAACGCGCCAATGACAATCGACGCGCTTTCCGATTCGGCGACGCTGCGCACGCGCGCGATCGCCACCAAAAGCTCCTTTTATCTGGCGATGCGCATTCTCGAGCCGCCGCGCCGCGACGCCATGTTCGCGATTTACGCCTTCTGCCGCGCGGTCGACGACATCGCCGACGATGAGGGCGACCGCGCCCTTCGGCGCGCCGCGCTCGACCAATGGCGCACCGACCTCGATGAGCTCTACGCCGGGCGCATTCGCGCGCGCGTGAGCTTTCTCTCCGAACCTGTCCGTCGCTTCCGGCTTGACCGCGCCGATTTCGAGTCGGTGATCGAAGGGATGGCGATGGACGTCGACGAAGATATTTGCGCGCCGGAATGGGAAAAGCTCGAACTCTATTGCGATCGGGTCGCGAGCGCCGTCGGACGACTGTCGGTGCGCGCGTTCGGACTGACGGATGAGGCGCCGGGCGGCGATTGCGACTTGCCGACCGGCCCGAAACTGCTCGCCTATCACCTCGGCCGCGCATTACAGCTCACCAATATCTTGCGCGACCTTGATGAGGACGCCGCGCGCGGACGTCTGTATCTGCCCCGCGAGGCGCTTGAGGCCGCCGGCGTGACGAGCTATGCGCCACATGCCGTCCTCTCGCATCCCTCGCTTGAAGCGGTTTGCGCGCCGGTCGTCGCGCGCGCGCGCGAACATTATGATCAGGCGAATCTGGTGATGGCGGGCCTGCCGAAGCGCGCGGTAAAGGCGCCCTATCTGATGGCCGCCGGCTATCGCTCGATCCTCGACAATCTCTCCGCCCGCGGCTTCTCGCCGCCGCGCGCGCCGGTGCGGGCGTCGCGCCTCAAGCTGGTCAGCGCCTTGCTGCGACACGCCTTTACGTGAGCGAAACGATCCATGTCGTCGGCGCGGGCCTCGCCGGGCTCGCCTGCGCGCTGCGCCTTGCCGACGCCGGGCGCCGCGTCGCGCTCTATGAGGCCGCGCGTATGGCCGGCGGGCGCTGCCGCTCCTATTTCGACGCTTCGCTCGGCCTGACGATCGACAACGGCAATCATCTGCTGCTCTCCGGCAATGCGGCGGCGTGCGATTACGCGCGACGCATCGGCGCGAGCGATTCGCTTGTCGGTCCCGACCAATGCGAATTCGATTTTCTCGACGCGCGCACGGGCGAACGCTGGCGGCTGCGTCCCAACGCCTCGAGCGTCCCCTGGTGGATATTCGTCGCCAACCGCCGCGTCCCCGGCGCCGGACCGCTCGCCTATCTCGACGCCGGCAGGCTGCTCTTCGCCAAGGACGGCGCGACCATCGGCGAAACCATGCGTTGCAAGGGCCTGCTGTGGGAGCGGCTTTGGCGTCCGGTTCTGCTTTCCGCCTTGAACACCGAGCCCGAAGAGGCTTCCGCGAAGCTCGCCGGCGCCGTGCTGCGGGAGACGCTCGCGGCAGGGGGCGCCGCGTGCCGGCCAATGGTGGCGAAGGGCGGCCTCGGCGACTCTTTTATCGAACCGGCGCTGCTCACGCTTCGCGCGAGAGGCGTCGAGCCGCGCTTCGGCGCGCGTCTGCGCGAAATCGCCTTCGACGACTCGCGCGTCGCCGCGCTGCGCTTTGGCGATAGCGAGGCAACGCTGAAAAAAGGCGACGCGGTCGTTCTCGCGACGCCGCCGTGGATTGCGGAGGAGCTTATTCCCGGCCTTGTCGCGCCCGACGATTTTCGCGCCATCGTCAATGCGCATTTCAAGATCGCGCCGCCCGAAGGCCAGCCGCTGCTTCTCGGCATGATCGGCACGCTCACCGAATGGCTCTTTGCCTTCGACGATCGCCTGTCGGTGACGATCAGCGGCGCCGACCGCCTGATCGACGATGCGCGCGAAGCGCTTGCGACAAGAATCTGGGCGGAAGTAGCGGCGGCGACAGGACTGCCGTCCGAACCGCTCCCGCCCTGGCAGATCGTGAAGGAAAAGCGCGCCACCTTCGCCGCGACTCCGGCGCAGGAAAAGCGCAGGCCAGACGCAAAGACGGCGTGGAGCAATCTCTGGCTCGCCGGCGACTGGACGAATACCGGCCTGCCGGCGACTATCGAGGGATCGATCAGATCGGGCCATAAGGCGGCGGAGATTGCGTCGAACGGCAAGGTCTCGCGTTTGGGATAACGGGGCCGCGCCGGAAACTCCGCCCGTCATAATCGTCCAGTGCAAACGGGAAAAGCTAGAGTCGGCAAAGTGGTGGCCAAAGCCCCTTGGGCTGATGTGTACGAAGAGCGCGCGCGCTCCGGTCGAATCGTGACAACGAGCGGCATCAGCCCCGGAGCCGCGAATGTCTGCACTGCGAGAATTTATCCGATAACCACAGCGAACCGCGAAAAAGTCCAAGGTTGGATCAAAGCCATGCGCTGTTCATACGAATTCCGGCTGAACCGTTCGCTGGACCGTGTCATTCCCGGCAGGCCACAGGCCTGACCGGGAATCCAGAGCCGCCGAAGGAACGCTGGTCCTGCTCTGAATTCCCGATCGCGCGCAAAGCGCGCGTCGGGAATGACAGCCGAGCCGTTCAAACGGATTTCGTATGATCCGGAGTATCTGAGTCGCGAACTCGCGACCTCCCGAGCCGGAGGAAACTCCATGGTGAAAAATTTCGATCATCTGACGATCGTCGTGCGCGACGTCCCCGCCGCCAAGAAATTCTTCGCGCTGCTGGGCTTCGCCGAAGCGATGTCGGTCGTAATTTCCGGCCAGCCGTTTGACAGCTATATGGGCGTTCCAGGCATTGAGGCCGAACACGTCACGCTCGTTTTGGAGAATGTTTCGCCTCGAACGGAAATTCAGCTTTTAAGATATCTGCGCCCGGAGCCCATGCGCGATCCCGCCATTCGTGACCTGCACAGGATCGGCTTCAATCACGTGTGCTTCGCGGTGGACTATATCGAAGCCGAGGTCGCGAAAATCAGGGCGGCCGGCTTTCAGACGCGAAACGAGATCATGACTTTTCACTCCCGCAAGCTGGTGTTCATCGATGGGCCAGAGGGCGTCACCGTCGAACTGGCGCAGTGGGTGCAATGACCGCGCGGTGAGCGGGCGTAGCTTAACCGCCCGCCCGCTCGTCAGAGCGACGCGACCTTCTTTTGCAGGTCGGCGATGTAAACCGACGCCTTTTCGACGACAGCGGCGAGCTGTGTCTTTGCCGCTGGCAGACCGACGGTCGAGAGATAAGCCCACGCCTTCTTCGAAGCCTCTTCCGCCTGCCTGCGCGCGACCGGGAGATATTCGACAAGCTTCACGGCGAGGCGCTCGATCTCGCGCTGCGCCTTCTGGGTCATCGGATGGGCCTTCAGCGCCTCGAATTTGCCCTTGAAATCGATGGTCGCGAGATAGGCCAGCGCCTTCTTCGACCCCGCCTCGGCATAATCTCGCGCGACGGGGAGAAATTCGACGACGCTCACGGCGCCGCGCTTCGCCGCGTTGAGAGCGGTCTCCGTCAGCGCATTCGTCTTCAGCAGAGCGTAGACTCTGGCGTTCAACGCGCGCAGCTCGCCTTCGAGACGGAAAATCTTGTATTCCTGCTGCCTGGCGTGATTGAGCGCGCGCTCGTGCAGCGCGCTGACTCGCTCCAGCTCCATCTCGACGCGCTCCAGATCCGTCTCGAGGGCGCCGGCGTAATCCTTGATGGCGTCGACCATCTCAAACGAAAACTTGCCGGCCGCGAGGTCGGCCAATGCGCGTTTGCCATCGGGTTTCGTAACCATGCCTATTCCTCCAAGCTGCTGCAGAGACCATCGGCGGCGGATGGTTAAAACTTCGTTTCCATGGTGCGAAAATCGCCTTCTTTTCCAGTGATTGCACAATGAGCTGTCAAGAATGTGGCCTTTAATCTGCGCAGTGATGGCGTCTCTCCCTGCCAAGGCGAGCGACGCGCAAGGCGCGACTTGACGATATAGTCAATTCACTATAGCCAATGCGGCCGGCGAGACTGTCAGACGCCGTTCCACAAGCCAAAATCATGATCGAAGACTCGACCGCCGCTCAAGCGGCGCATGCCGACGACCCCTTCTTGAAGGCGCAGCTCGTCGGCAAGATCGATGCGCTCTTAAAGGAGCGCGGGTTGAAACAGGTTCAAGCCGCCGAACTTTTCGGCGTCAAACAGCCGGACGTGTCGAAACTGCTGCATGGCGACTTCCGGCAATTCTCGCTGGAGCGGCTGCTGCGATTTCTCGTCGCGCTCGGACAGGATGTCGAGATCGTTGTGAAGCCGCATCGACGATCGGCCAAAGCCGCGACGCTCAGCGTCGGCTGATCGAAAACATCAAGGAATTTGCAATGAACGTCGCCGCGCGCATTGACGATCATTTCACCGCCGTTTCGACCGAGACGCTGGAAGCGAGCATCCAGAACGCCAAGGGCGCGCTGCTGTCTCTTCGCAAGACTGGCGGGCATTTCTGCTTCGAGCTCGAAGCCGACACGACGATCCCGGCCGAATATGTGCTGATGCGTCATTACCGCGCCGAGCCGGTCGACGCCGAACTCGAACGAAAGATCGGCGTCTATCTGCGCCGCTGCCAGGGCGATCATGGCGGCTGGCCGCTGTTTCAAGACGGGCGCTTCAATATCAGCGCCAGCGTCAAGGCTTATTTTGCGCTCAAGATGATCGGCGACGACATCGACGCGCCGCATATGGCGCGCGCCCGCGAAGCGATCCTCGCCTATGGCGGCGCGGCGAAAAGCAATGTGTTCACCCGGGCGCTGCTCGCGCTCTACGGCGAAATTCCATGGCGCGGCGTGCCGGTGATGCCGGTCGAAATCATGCTGCTGCCGAAGTGGTTTCCCTTCCACCTCGACAAGATTTCCTATTGGGGCCGCACCGTTCTCGTGCCGCTCCTGGTGCTCATGACGAAAAAGCCGCGGGCGAAGAACCAAAAGAACATTCACATCCGCGAACTCTTCACGACGCCGCCGGAAGAGGTGAAGGTCTGGCCGAAGGGCGAGCACCAGACCTGGCCTTGGGCCCATATTTTCGGCGAGGTCGACAAACTGCTGCGTCTGATCGAGCCGCATATGCCCAAGGCGTCGCGCCAACGCTCGATCGAACGCGCCGAGACATGGACCACCGAGCGCCTTAATGGCGTCGACGGACTCGGCGCCATCTTCCCCGCCATGGTTAACAGCCTGCTGATGTATGACGCGCTCGGCGTCGCCGACGACGACGCGCGCAAGAAGCTGGCGCGCGAGTCGATCGAGCGGCTGCTCATCGTCAATGAGACGGAAGCCTATAGCCAGCCCTGCGTCTCACCGGTGTGGGACACATGTCTGGCGGCGCATGTGCTGATTGAAACCGGCGATGAAGACGCCCGCGAAGCCGCAAGCGCGGCCTGCGAATGGCTCGCGCCCTTGCAGGTGCTCGACGTGAAGGGCGACTGGGCGGCCCAGCGGCCCGACCTTCGACCCGGCGGATGGGCGTTCCAATACGCCAACGCCTATTATCCGGACGTCGACGACACGGCGGTTGTGGTTACAGCGATGGATCGGCTGACGGCCAACGACGCGTCCCGGCCTTATGAAGAGCGCATCGCCCGCGCCAAGGAGTGGATCGTCGGCATGCAGTCGAAGAATGGCGGCTGGGGCGCCTTCGACGCCGACAACACTTACCACTATCTCAACCACATCCCCTTCGCCGATCATGGCGCGCTGCTCGATCCGCCGACGGCGGACGTTTCGGCGCGCTGCGTCTCGATGCTGGCGCAGCTCGGCGACACGGTCGAAACCAGCGACTGTCTCAAACGCGGCGTCGACTATCTGATCAAGGAGCAGGAAAAGGACGGGAGCTGGTTCGGCCGCTGGGGCGCGAATTACATTTACGGAACCTGGTCGACGCTTTGCGCGCTCAACGCCGCCGGCCTGCCGCATGATCATGACGCCTATCGCCGCGCCGTCGCATGGCTCGCCGCCATTCAAAACGACGACGGCGGCTGGGGCGAGGACCTCTCAAGCTACAAGCTCGATTACAAGGGCTATGAACAGGCGCCCTCGACCGCGTCGCAGACGGCCTGGGCGCTGCTCGGACTGATGGCGGCCGGCGAAGTCGATCATCCGGCGGTCGCAAGGGGAATCGCCTATCTGCAATCGACGCAGAGCGAAAGCGGCCTGTGGAACGAGGCGCGATTCACCGCGACGGGTTTTCCGCGCGTCTTCTATCTGCGCTATCATGGCTATGGAAAATTCTTCCCGCTCTGGGCGCTGGCGCGATATCGCAATCTAAGACGCGCCAACAGCAAGATCGTCCAGGCCGGGCTTTAGCCCGAAGCAGCGATGGCGCGCGATTTGAGTAGCAGAAGGACCGCCAGGCTCGACGCCCTCGCGCCGATACTCGTCGTCGTCGGCATGAAGCGCGAAGCCGCTTGTGTCGCCGGCGAAGGCGTGACGACGCTGTGCAGCGGCGCGGATGTGGCGCGCCTTAGGCGCCAACTCGATGCGCTTGACGGGATGGAGTTCTCCGCGGTCGTCAGCTTCGGACTTGCGGGCGGCCTCGATGATGCGCTGCGGCCCGGCCACGTCGTGGTGGCGGACGCGGTCGTCTCGGAAGCGGCGCGGCGCGACACTCATTCGCGTCTCTCGTCGGCGCTGATGAAAGGCGCCGCCGCCGCTGGCTGCAAAGTCTCGCAAGGCGCCATCGTCGGCGTCGACGCGCCGGCGATGCACCCTGGCGCCAAGGCGGCGCTGCGCGAGAATGCGCAAGCGGTCGCCGTCGACATGGAGTCGCATCTTGCCGAAGAATTCGCGCGGCGGCGCAATGTCCCCTTCGTCGCGCTGCGCGCGATCAGCGATCCGGCGGCGCGCGCGCTGCCGCCGCTGGTCGCCAAGGCGCTGACGCCCGAGGGCGACATCGACGCGTTGGCCGTCGCGCGCGAACTCATCCGCGGACCGCATCAGCTTGGCGGAATGATTCGCGCCGGCCTCGATTCGCGCGCCGCCTTCGCTTCGCTAAGCCGCTGTGGACCGTTGCTCGGCCCGCTGCTGCGCCTCATGCTCGCGGAGCTCTGAGAGCCTGGCGACATTCTCGTCGAAGACATATTCGGCCGGGCGCTGATTCTCGAGCGAAACATCCGGGGCCATCGGACCCTCGGTGCGCACGCCAAAGAGCGCGACGGCGGCCGCGCGCCAGGGGCGGCGGACCGAATCGGCGACGGCGGTGGCTTCAAATCCGCAATGGACCATGCAGTCGGCGCATTTCTCATAATTGCCGACGCCGTATGAGTCCCAATCAGTCTCTTCCATCAGCTGCTTGAAGGTCGGCACATAGCCCTCGCCAAGCAGATAGCAGGGACGCTGCCAGCCGAACACCGTGCGCAGCGGCATGCCCCAGGGCGTGCAGCGGTAGCTGACATTGCCGGCGAGGAAATTCATGAACAGCGACGATTGGGTGAAGTCCCAGGCCTTGCCGCCGCGTCCGCGGCTTAAGATGGCGCGGAACAATTCCTTGGTGCGCATGCGGTTGAGGAAGTGAGTCTGGTCGGGCGCGCGCTCATAGGCGTAGCCCGGCGAAAGCGTCATGCCGTCGACGCCGAGCGCCGTGGTCGCGTCCAGAAAATTCGCGACGCGCTCCGGGTCGGCGTCGGCAAAGAATGTGCTGTTGGTGGTGACGCGGAAGCCCTTCGACTTGGCGAGCTTGATCGCCTCGACGGCGCGATCATAGACGCCGTCCTGACAGACGGCGCGGTCATGCATCTCCCTGTCGCCGTCGAGATGAATCGACCAGGTGAAATAAGGGCTCGGCTTGAAGAGGTCGATCTTCTTTGCAAGCAGCAGCGCGTTGGTGCAGACGATCGCGAATTTCTTGCGCGCAATGACGCCTTCGACGATCTCCGGCAGGTCCTTGTGCAGGAGCGGCTCGCCGCCGGCGAGCACGACGACCGGCGCGCCGCATTCGTCGACCGAGCGCAGCGCGTCCTCGACCGACAGCCGCTTGTTGAGAATATGGTCGGGATAGTCGATCTTGCCGCAGCCGGCGCAGGCCAGATTGCAGCGAAACAGCGGCTCCATCATGAGCACGAGCGGATAGCGCTTGACGCCCGTAAGGTGCTGCTTGACGAGATATGCGCCGATTTTCGCAATGTAGCGGAACGGAATGGCCACGGCTGACCCCTTGGAATTCTGACGGGTTCAAGGCCCGACAGCGCGAGTCGCGGCCGAACGGCCCAGCCGCAGACGGTTAAACTCGGGCTCTAGCACGAATCTCGGAGCGAGGGAAAGCGGGCGCTGCTGCGCGCCAACCCTTTGGCCGATGAACGGCAAGCGGAGCCTTACG
>JBFXJV010000031.1:0-15600 GCA_050174515.1 Methylocystis sp. | reverse complement strand
TGACAATGTGGCCGTCCCGGCGCAGCAGGCTGATCTCATAGATAAGTCCTTCGCCCAATTGGCACAGTTTCGCGCCGAGCGGCTCGCCTTGCAGCCGCATGGCCAGCTCCCGCATGCTTCGGAACGGATCGGCGAGCTTATGCGCTTCAATTTTGCCGCGCGCCTGCGCCATGGTGAAACATTGCATGCGCACGGGAGGCGGATCTTCGGCGCGCGCCGAACATGCGACGCCGACCGTCGCCGCGAGGGCGGCGACGGCGAACGTCCGTCTTGCAAAACATCCGGCGGCCGGCATGCGCCTCTCCCCTCCGCATATTCGGCCGAAAGCCATGAACGCGCAATGAATAGTCGCGTTCCCGCCGCGCTCAGCTTCCGGAAGCGCGGCAGGCGTCTCGCGTCTTCTTGTAATCGACGATCATCGCGGCGAGAGGCGTGTCCTTGGGCAAGGCGCGCAACTGCTTCGCAGCGATTTTCTGCTCTTCGAGCGAATAAGCGACGAGCGGCGGACAGCCGCCGCTCGTCGACCGGCACGCGGCAAGAGCGACGCTAAAAGCGACCAAGATCGAGATCTTGCGAAACATCTTCGACGCTCCTGCGCTCAACCATGATGTCCGCCTGCCGCTTCGCGGCATGCAGATCCGCTTCGTCGCGGCGCGCTTTTTCCTTGTCCCCGCCGCCGGCGACGAGGCGCGCGAGCGTTGCGCGCCCCAGTCCGTAGAGGACGAGTCCGGCGACGAAGACGAGACCGAGTTCGGTCAGCTTCGACATGTCACGCGGTTCCGGGCGGCGTCGAGGTGATGCTGCGCATGATCGCCATCAGCGCCGCCGATCCGACGGCGACGGCGCCCGCTTTCGGATCATTGAGGACGGCGATCCAGTCGGTGGAGGCGAGCGCGCCGAAAAGCGCGACAAGTCCGGCCGCAATGTATGTGCGATAGCCTTGCATGTTGAATTTCCTTTCGTGATGCCGGAAGCCGCCGGCGCGGTTTCACTTGCGGCCGAGCACGCGCGAGACGAATGAGTCCATGGCGAAGGCGGGGCCGGGATCGCGCTTGCGCGTCGGCGCGATGTCGTCATGACCGGCGATTTCGGAGATGCGGTAGGTCTGGCAGAGCGCTTTCGCGATATCGACAGCGGCCGAAATCTGAACCGCGGGATAGATCATCCAGGGTTTCTGCGCGCCCTTGTCCAATTTGTGCGCGAGCATCGCCACCTGGCTCGCCGGCACGCTTCTTCCGTTGACGTCGGCGAATCTGCCGTTGGCGAGCTTCGTCAACGGACCGGGATTCGTAAGTTCAATGCCGATCGAAAAGGCGTTGCAGTTCGCGCGCCGCCTCCAAACGCTTTTTCCCGCATGCCACGCGACGCGATTGAAAGGCGCAAGCTGCGTCACCTTTCCGTCGAGATCGATGACGAGATGCGCGGAGGCCTTTGCACGCGGATTGCATAGCCAGGAGATTGCGCCTTTCGCCGATTGAGACGCGGTGTAATGCATGATCAGCAGCGAGGGCTTCAGAACGCCGCTGACGTTGGGCGTCGGCCTTTGCGCGACCGGCCTGTCGTCTAGATGCAGGACATGATTCTTCACGGCGAAGGCCATGAGCCGACTCCTTCCAGTTTCGTCGAATGGGCGTGTTGATGCGCGCGCTGGCAAAGCGCGCGCGTTCGCGATCGCGGGCTGTTCACGGCTCGATCGGAGTCGAATGAGAGCGCCGCCGATTCTTCGTCAGGGTTTGTCCGAGGGCGCCTGAATCAGAAGAATTCGAAGATGATGGCGCAGCCGCCGCCGCCGCCGCCGCCGGCGCCGGAACTGGCGCCGTTCTGCGAGGCGCCGCCGCCGCCTCCGCCTCCGCCGCCAAGACCGCCCGCGCCGCCAGCGCCAGGCGCGGTCAGGCCGGAGGCGCCGCCGCCGCCGCCGGACCCCGGCTGCTCCAGAGCCCCGGCGCCGGCGGCCCACGAGACGCCGGCGCCGCCGTTCATGGCTCCGCCTGCAATCCCGGCCGCGCCGGCGTTGGGCGATCCGCAGATGTAAACGATGCCGCCGATTGCGCCATTGGCGACGACGTCGGCCGCTGTGACGCCGCCGCCGGCGCCCCCGCCCGAGGCGCCCTGGTAAAGACTGTACCCGCCTGCGCCGGCCACTGCTGCAGCGCTACATCCGCCTCCTCCAGACCCTCCAAAAAAATGCGACCCGCCGCCGCCGTCCGCGCCGGAGCCTCCGGTCCCCATGCCAAACGACCCCGTGCCTCCGGTCGCTCCGGATCCGCTGAGACCTGACGAGGCGGAGCTGCCGGCGCCGCCGCCGCCCGAGCCGGCGCCGAGCTGGCCGCCCGCGCCGCCGCCGCCGCCGCCTGCGAAGAGCAGCGATCCAAACAAGGTGGGAGCGCCCGCGGCGCCGTCGATCCCATTCGTGGAGTCCGCCGTCTGCGCCGCGCCGCCTGCGCCGCCTGCGCCGATCGTGATGACCCTCGAGGCGCCGATCTGGGCGGCGGTAAACCGCCCCGCCGCCAGCCCGCCGCCGCCGCCTCCGGCGCCGCCAGAGGCGGCCGCGCCTGACGCGGTCCTCGCCCCCGAGCCGCCGCCGCCGCCGGCGCCGAAGAGCCGCGCCTCGGCGAAGCGCAGACCTGGAGTCGGCGTATAGGTTCCGCTCGACGTAAAAATGTGGACCTTCGTCGGGCCGCCGCTCGGAAAGGCGACTTCGCCGGTCGCCGTGTCGACGCGCACCGATTCATTCCAGGTCGAACCGTCGGCCGAGACTTTGACATGGAAATTGTCATCGCCGGTCAGTCCCGTTTCGGCGCGAGCCGAATAGTTTGACTGATAAAGTAGCGAGACTGTGTTCGCCGCGCTTTCCTTGTTGAGCGCGAAGCGCAGATCGCCATCGCCGCCTTCGGCGATGCTCTTTGCGGTGAAGAGCGTCGCATTGAGTTTCGCGAGCAGCGGATTGGCGCCGTCAGCGGAAGCGCCGACGCCGAGCCGCGAAAGATTTTGCAGCTCGTGAAAAAACAGGCCGCAGTCGATCCATGCGGCGCCGTCATAGAGCAGCAACAGCTGTTCCGCTTCGACATAGGCGCGCCATCCGGCCTGCGGCTCAAGGAAACTCCAGCCGCCTGCAAGAAACGTCGCGATCTGATCGCTCCTGCCGGCGAAGTCGTCCGTCGCGCCGGCGCCGACGAGCAGACGATCGCCTTCCGCCGGAGTCCCTGGCGGCGATGTGACGTTTCTGGCCGAGATTGAAAGCTGCGTCAGCGCATCGATCAGCGCCAGGGCTTCATTGTGGGTGACGTGCTTTTGCGCTTGCGCCGCGTCGAGGTACGGCAGCGCAAGATGCGTTGTTTGCGTCATCGTTTTGCCTATTGGACAGTGAGAGTCGTCGTCAGCGGAAAGCCGCGTCCGACCGTCGCGCTGATCTGATAGAGCGAGAGCGTCAGCTCGCTTTGCGGCGCGCCGAAATCGGCGATCTCATCGGCGCCGGGATAAAAAAGCGACGCGGCGGCGGCGGTCAGCGTCCGAGTTCCGCTTGCCGGCAGCGAAATGTCGGCTTCATAGGATTCGCTTTGTTCGCCAAGCGGAATGTCGAACGCCTCCCAGGCGTCGGAGTCGAGTCTTCCACGCCGCACGAAGTCGATGACGACGCCGGCCGGCGTGCGCCGCGCGCGCGCTTGGGCCGGCGGGTAGGGACGCAAAGCCTTGTTCGTGGCCGCGACAGTCGGCTGAACGAAGATCGGCTCGGCGTAATCGCGATTGACGGGGCCTATTCGATAGGCGATCGGCGCGCCGATCTCGGAGACTTTGCGCGCAAGCGGCGTGAGGGCGTCATTGAGCAACACGACGGTCGAACCGGCCGGCGCAACGCGCGCCGCGAGATGTTCTTCGCCGCCGAGGCCGCGAATGAGCCGCGACAGGCGATAGGTCTTCTCGCCGATCAGCTCGGCCTGCGCGAAAGCGAAAATCTCCCAGTCGCCGTCGACGCGGATCGCCATCGCCGTGCGTCCCGCGAGCGCCGCGAACTCGCCGACGGAAGAGAGTTCTCCGGCGCCGATTTTCACTGTGACGTCGTTTCCCCGGTCGAAACGTCCGAGAGGACCGGCGTTCAAGATATCGAGCGTCTCGCCGATGATCGCGCGCTGTTCGATTGTCGCCACCTGATCGTAGCCGCCGTCGAAGCTAGCGGCGCCTCTCCAAATCGCGAGCGGGCCCGGCCACGGATCGGCGAAGGCGGCCACATAGGACAGCGCCTCTTCCTCGCGCGCGATCGCGAGATCGAGAATTTCCACCCGCGCCGGGCCGACGATCTTCGGCGAAACGACATTGGCGCGTCGAAGCAGCGGCGCCGCCGCGTCGTAAACGGAAGCGTCCGCCGCGCGGGCGCTGATCCGCCGCGCGGCGCCATCGGCAATGCGCTGGATTTGAAACAGCCGGTCGCCCCCTGCCGCGCCCAATCTCACGAGATCGCCGGGCTGCAAGGCGATGCGGCCTCGCCGTATCGCAAATTCGGCGGTCTCGCGTCCGATCCACAAATCCTGGAGCCAGCTTTCAGCGAGCATCTGCGCATTGGCCCGGTGCGTCATCACCGCCGCCTGCGCTTCGCTTTGTCGCGCCGAGCGTCCTTCGAGTCTGCGGGACAAGACCCGCGCCGTTTGAAAGTCATTTTCGGAATCGGAGAAGGAGAGCGCAATCTCGTGGGGCAACTCGCTCTCCTGCGCGCGAGTCAGCGTGACAAGCGACACGGTTTTCCCGACGACGAGATCGTCTTCATCAATATCGCACACCGGCCTGCCGCGCCGCTCGACGAAGCGCAATGCGCCGCCGTTCGCCACCGCTTCAAAGCCAAAGAGCGCGGCAAGCGGATCGATCGCCTCGCGCGGCGACATCGGCCGCTCCAGCACATAGCCGTCGACAAAGCCGCCGACGTTCGGACGTTGCGTAACGACTTCAGGCGAGGAAACGGCGCCGGCGAGCGCCGGCAGCAGACGATCGAGCGGCGCGCCTTCGAGGCGTCCGTTCAGCCAATGGCCGGTCTCCCAATTTGCGGCGTCGCTCCATATGTCGCTCTGCGTCGGAAAGGCGGGGAAGGGGCGTGCGTCCCAGCACCAAATGTGCAGCCGCGAAGGGTCGACCATCGGACCGGCGTAGACGCCCGACGTCGGATTGCGCGCGACGCCGCCGGGAGAGGACGGATCGAAATGCGCGATCATCGCCTCGATGAATCGCGCCTGCATGAGATCGTCGCGGCCGTTGCGCGAGAAATAGGGGAGCCCGCCTTCGCTCGAATGCGGGTCCGGAAAAACATTCGGCGCATTGGCGCCGCGGTCGACGGCGGGACACCCGGTCTCGACGATCCAGATCGGCTTTGATTGCGGCGCCCACGCCGTCGGCGCGGCAAGTTCGGCGCCGCCGACCCGCTCATAATGCGGCTGCGACCACCAGGACAGAATGTCCTTCTGGCGGAAGACCCAGGGCTTGCCGAGTCCGTCGCTGATCGGCGTGCGGTCTTGCATCGCGCGCGCATTGGCGTCGGCGTAATACCAATCGTAGCCTTCGCCCGAGGCGACGCGCGATGTGAGATAGGCGAGATCGCAAATGCTCGCCGCCTCTTGCGCATCGAGATGGGCGTCGCCGTCGCGCCAGTCCGAGAGCGGCCAATAGACGTCGATTCCGACGAAATCCACGTCGCTTGACGCCCACAGCGGATCGAGCGGAAAGCGCAGTTCGCCGCTTGCGGGAACATGCGCGCCATATTCGGTCCAGTCCGCGGCATAGGAGATTTTGGTTTGCGCGCCGAGAATCGTTTTCGCTTCCGTAGCGAGCGCCGACAGCGCCGCGACGGCGGGATATTCGCCCGGCGCTGAGCGCACGCGCGTCAGGCCGATCAGCTCGGAGCCGATGAGGAAGGCGTCGACGCCGCCGGCCGCGACGCAAAGATTGGCGCAATGCAGAAGAAAATCGCGATAGCGCGCAAAGAAGGCGTCGATCTGCGCCGCCGCAGCGGCGCTCGCGTCTGGCGAACCTGGCCGGCCCGGCGCAGGGTCGCAAGTGATGCGTCCGCGCCAGGGAAAGGCCGGCTGTCCGATGGCGCCCGTATAAGGGTCGGGCAGCGCATTTCCCGGCGGCACGTCCATCATCACGAAAGGATAGAATGTCACCGCCAGACCGCGCGCCTTGAGATCGGCGATGGCCGCGATGACCGACGCGTCGCTCGGCGTGCCGCCATAGGCGGAGCGTCCGTCGATTTGCGACACGAGCCGCGCGGTCGAGCGAACCAGTCCGGCGACAGACCAATCTGGCGGCCAGAAGGGACCGAGCAGAAAGTTGAATTGACCGATGGTTTTAAAGAGCGAGTCAATGCGCGGCGCGATCGTGCAATGTTCGGCGCGAAGATCGTCTCCGAACCAGGCGACGACAAGCGCGACGCTTTCGAGATTGGGACAGAGCGCCTGCAAGGCGTCGATCGACGCCGTCCAGTCGGTCGCCGCCGTGAGCTGATGGCGGTTTTCGGCGGCGGTGGCGCCGGGCGAATAGAAATTGAGTTTCAGGGCAGGGTGGTAGCCGGCTTCGGTCGCGCCGGGAATAAGATCGACCGCCCGGATCAACTCGCCGATTCCGTCGACGGGCTTTACGACTTCGAAGGTGAATTGCGGAATGCGATTGCCAAAAGCGGCAAGCGGCAGATCGTCAAAAACGATGTAGGCGAGGCCGCGATAGGCCGGCGCATTTTCCGCCCCCTCTTTTACCGCGATCAGCGGATCGGGCTCCTGGTCTTCGGTCCCGACATAAATGCGGATCGGCAGCGTCGCCATGTCGAGCTCGGAACCGTCGGCCCAGATGCGTCGCACGAAGGCGATCGGCCCTTCGCACAGGCCGATCGCGAAATTCGCGAAATAGGAATAGGTGAATTGAATGCTGGGGCCGCCGCCGCCTCCGCCGCCTTTGCCCTGCCGCTGCGTTTGGCCAAAGGAGACGTTGACGCGTTCGAGGAAACGCGTCGCCCAGATCATCTGACCGCCGATGCGCGCCCTTCCATAAATGCGCGGCACGCCGGCGCCTTCCGTGGAGGCGATCCCGTCCATGGATTTGAGCCGTGGACCGATCGAATAGCGCGGCGAGGCGTGCGGTTGCAGCGCCGAGTCGATGAAGGAGCCGCCGAATCCGCCGAGGAGCCGGCCGATCGAGGATCCGACAGGTCCGCCGATCGCGCCGCCGGCGACCGAGCCGACCGTCTGCAGAACGAGAGTGGCCATGCGCGTCTCTTATGGAATGACAAACTCGAAGCATTCAATCGGTAACGCCCGGAAAGGCGAAGGCGGCGACAAGTTTCTTGCGCCAATGGGCGCCGATCGCGACCTCCGTGACGCATGCGCCGGCATGCGCATGAACCATATGAGTCGCCGATGTCGCGACGCCGAGATGTTTCGCCGGCAGATAGTCACGAAAGCGAAACAGCAGAACATCGCCTTCGCGAAACTCGCTTGATGAGACGAAGCGGAAATGCCGATGCGCTGCGTCGAGCAAGGTTTCCGTCCCCGAGGCTTCGGCCCAATCCGGCGTGTAGGCCGGCGCCGTTTCCGGCTCTTCGCCGACCAAGTCGCGCCAGACGCCGCGCACGAGTCCGAGACAGTCGCAACCGACATGGATGAGCGACGCCTGATGCGCATAGGGCGTGCCGATCCAGCGCCGCGCCGCTGTGATGATATCGGCGCGAGTCATCTAAAGAAGCTCCCGCCGTCCATCGCCGGCGCGAGCGAACTCGGATAGGCGATGACCCGATCATTGCCGGGCATATGCGGAAACCCGCGAAAATTGACGATATTGCCAAACTTGAGGAGGCACGTGGTCGGCGACTTGTCGCATCCGGCGGTCATCAGAACGTCGTCGCCGGCGACGATGGCGCCTCCGGCCGCCGTCCACAGAGTGACGGTCGCCCGCAAATCCTCCTGACGATGCGATTTAATCGCAAAGCGCGCATTTTCATTGGCGCCGCTGGTGAACGTCAGGACGCCGCCGGCGAAAAAGCCGCTGTCGAAATTTTGCGAAAGATCGATGTCGATCACGCCGCCGGCGAATGCGGCGGCGACGCCTGTTGCGTGAAAGCCCGGCGCCATGAGATCGAAGCCGCAGCGCGCATCGCCGAGATCGGCCGAACAATTGCGCTGAAAGGCGCGGCCCTGCTGCTGATCGAAGAGATGGGCGCTGGAGCGAAGCTCCGCGGTAAAGGCCTTCTCGCCGCGACGCACTTCGCCGATCGTCGCAATGTCCAACAGGGCGCGATCGGCGACATCTGTCCAGTCGACGAGCCAAGTCTCGACCGAAGCGCTGTCGTAAATTCCATTCAGAAGATCGGACTCGGTAAGACTGTCATCGCTCAGGGCGCCGGCGGCTTCTCCGGTTCCCGGCGCAAAGCCGACGCTCGATTCGATCTGCGACGCTGAGAGCCCGGTGTTGGCGCGATAGGTTACGCCATTGAAGGTCAGATCGCGGTCATGGTCGGTAAAGCCCATGACTGTCGCGTCGCTGCGCGACACGCGCCAGCACTGGCAGAAGGTGGTGGCGCGCTGATCGAGCTTTATCTGCATCGAAGGAGAGAGCGACAGCATGCAATTTTTCCGTGGTCTTTTCTGCGTCATTGCGAGGAGCGCAGCGACGAAGCAATCCAGGGTTCGTCTCGCGGCTCTGGATTGATTCGCTTCGCTTGCAACGACGGAGCTACGGCAGGATCTCGATGATCGGAATATTGGGAATCGCGCCGGCTTCGAACGCCTGCATGTCGATTTCCAAGAAATCCGTGTCGAAACGCGCCGGCACATCGAAGAAAAAGCCGGCGGTGACGACGGCGCCTGTCGAAGGAACGGCGCCCGGCGCAAAAGTCGCCACTCCGGTCGTGGCGTCGACGCTCACCTCGGGCGCCGATATCTCGACGCCGTCGACCGCGACGCGCACTGTGCCGGCCACCGGCTTTGCGATGTCCCGCGCATATGGCGAAAAAGCGCCGCCATAAGTTTTAACGAGCTGGAATGCAGCGCGCGCGCCGTCTCCCAATCCGATTGTTTGATCCGTAGGGCTCGGCGCGGCGCCCGGCGGACAGGAGGCGCAGTCGGCGCGATCGCGCCAGCGAAAGCCGTAAAGCCGGCCCCGCCGCTCCTCGAAAAATTCGATGATCTGCGAAAGTTGCGCCAGGCTTTTCACGCCGTAGCCCGCTTCATAGCGTCGCCGCGAATGGGCCCAGCGGGCGTTGCGCGCTTCGCGATTGGAGCCGAGCGTCACGATTTCGGTCCGCCGCTCCGGACCGCCGCGTCCGCCCAAGGAGACGTCGAGCGGAAAGCGAACTTCATGAAAATCGCTCATGCCGGCTGCGCCTATTTAGAGATTGCGCCGGCCGCGCGCGACCGCTCGCGCCAGCGCGCCGGTAATCTGCGCTTCGGAGTTGCGGAAGCTTTCGACATCCTGCGCGGCGATGTTGACCGTGACCGAAACCGGGCGCGGGCCCTCGCTTTGCGCGACCACGCCGAGCCTGCCGTCCGACCCGCGGGCGAGCGGCATGATCGCCTCGGCGCCGCGCTCGCCCATCAGCCCGATCGCGCCGCCGTTAGCGAAATAGGTCGGGCTTGCGACGACGCCGCCTTGCGCGAAGGGCAGTATATTTCCAGCGCCGCTGAAGGCGCCGGAGAATATGCCGCTCAGCCCGCTGACCAGTCCCTGGGCGAGCGCCTTGGTTCCCTCGCGCAGCGCCATGCGCGCCAGCGATTGCGCGATCGTCGAGAGCACATCGCTGAAGCTCCGGCCGCTCGCCGCCGCCGAGCCGAAGCCCAGTTGAAGCGTCCTCGTGGCGTTTGCGGCCGAGACGTTGATCTGATCGAGCAACAGTTTCATCGTGCGCAGATCAGGCGTCGCGATCGGCGCATTGGCGCGGGGTTCGTTGAACGGGTCCGGAAAGGGGTCGAGCGGCGTTGTCATGTCGATCCTACTGAGTCGGGAAATCGGCGCATCAATTCATCAAGCGCGGCGCGCGAGGGCGCGCCGGGCGCCTTGCCGTAAACGCCCTCCGCCGCGCAAAAAAGTTCGCGTGGCGTCATCGACCAGAAATTGCGCGATGAAAGCCGCAGGACGCCCAGCCCGAAGGCCATGGCGCGCGCGAAGGGAAAGGGCGCGCGATGAGAGGGATCGCGCGCCGTTTCTTCCGCTCGCGTCAGGCGTCCTGCGGCGTCGGAGGGTTTGCGGGCGGATCGTGCGCCGGCGCATCGCCGAAGGTCGCGGCGAGGAGGTTGGCCGCGATGCGCACATAGCCCGCAAGACCCTCCGAAACTTTCATTCTGGCGACGTCTGCGTCGCTAATGTCGTGACCGGCGC
Source organism: Methylocystis sp. (assembly GCA_050174515.1). GTDB lineage: Bacteria > Pseudomonadota > Alphaproteobacteria > Rhizobiales > Beijerinckiaceae > Methylocystis. The sequence continues at coordinate 5,256 of JBFXJV010000031.1, read as the reverse complement.
CGCGCAAGCCGCAACCGATGATGCGCAGAATGTCGCGCGCGGAGAGCCGTCGCTCTTCGAAGCGACTCGCAAGCGCGACGAGATCGCTTGCGCCAAAGCCGCTCTCGAGTTCGGCAAGCGCGCCGAGCGTCAGGCAAAGCGTAAAGGTCTTGCCGTCGAGCGTCGCATCGATTTCGCCGCGTTTTGCGTTCGCCATTTCGTCCTCATGGAAAAAGGGCCGGGCCATTCGGTATTGTCATTCCCTGCAGGCCGAAGGCCTGACCGTGGATCCAAAGTCGCAAAAAGCATGTTTGATTTTGCTCCTGGATTCCTGATCGCGCTTCGCGCGTCGGGAATGACCGTTCGGCCGTTCAATCGGAGAAGACGTCACAGCGTCGCGAAGGCGAGTTCGCCCGCCGATTCAAGCGAAATATCGAAGGTGACTTCCGCCGAATATTCGCCGCGATAGTCGAGATTAGCGATCTGGAAAAGGCCGGAGAGAACGCCGAAATCGGGAATGACGATCTGCCATTCGCGCAGCAGCCCGTCAAAAAAAGTCTGGCGCAGCAGCGCGTCCGAGGCCTGATCCTTGAAGATGCCCGTTCCAGAAACGCTTGCACGCCTCACGCCGGCGCCTTCGAGCAATTCGCGCCAGCGTCCGCTCGATTCTGCATCCGTCACATCCACCGTGTCGGCGTTGAGCGCGAGGCGGCGCGTACGCAGTCCGCCGATCGTGACGAAACTTGCGCCGTCATTGATTTTCAACAGCAGATCCTTGCCTTTCTGGGCGGACATGTCGGGCTCCGTTAAAGATATTCAGTGGCGGCGCGAAAGCGCAGATTGACCCGGGCGAAGCGGCCGTTTTGCTCGCGTCGCGTCTCCATGGATTGGAAGCGCAAATCGATCAGCCGATGGTTCTCGAGAATAAGCGGCGCCTCATTGAGGAGGCCGACGATGCGCTGGGCGAGTTCCAGCGCCTCGGATAATCCGCGCATCGTCGACGTGACGCCGATGGTGAAAAATTGCTCGGCGCCGGGCGAGAGATCAGCTGACCAGTCGCGCAATTGCGCGTCGGCGAATAGCGCGTAGGGCGGCTCAATGCCGCGCGGCGCTTCGTCGTAGAGCTTGTCGCTCAGCGTGGCGGCGAAGTCCACATCCGCGAGCAGATAGGCGCGGATCGCCTTGCGCAGCGCGACGACTGGTGAAGCGCTCATGCCGAGTCCCTTAAGAAATCTCTTCGCATTGGCAGACGAGAAAGCGTCGACTCTCGTTGAGATCGACAACCGATTGGATGCGCAGCCTGCGGCCACGATGGACGAAGCGCATGTCTTTCGTAACATCGCTGCGCCAGCGGATCGTCACGACATGGCTCGTCGCCCGTTCAGCGCGCTGCTCGACGAAATCCTCGCGGGCGCCTGCCGGCGCAATGCGCGCCCAAAGATCGGCGACTGGCGCAAAGCTGCGCGAGAATCCGCCGGCGCCGTCAGGCGTATCGATCGGCGCCTCCAGCGTCACCCGATGGCGCAAGGCGCCGATCTGCGGGAAGACGCTCACAGCAGCCGTTCCCGTCGAAACGGCGCGGCGAGCTGCGCGACCGCTTTCGGCAAGGCGTCGTCGCCGTCGTCGCCGCGATGTTCGCGCCAATGCGCGACGAGCGCGAGGATCGCATGGCGCAGCGGTTGTGGAACGTCGCCCGCGAGCGCGCCATAGCCGACATTAAAGTCAATTTCGATTCCATCCGTCGCGCGTCCCGCCGCCGGCGGCGCCGTGGTGAAACTGATGCGGCCGCCGTCATTCGACGCTGGCGCGCGATAGGTGGGCGCGACGAGGGTCTGCGCCACGCCATTGGCGTCGAAAACGCGAATCGCGATCACCGCCTCGAAAGGCGCGAAGGGAATGTAGAGCGTGGACTTCGAGGCGACCGAGTCCGGCCAGCAGTCGAAGACGAGGCGCCAGCTCTGCGTAATGAAGAAGCGCCGCGCATAGGCTTCGAGCGTCATCCGCGCGGCGACGATCAGCGCCTGGATCAACTGATCTTCATCGGCGCCGTCTTCGCGCAGCCATGATTTTGCGTCGGCGAGCGAGACGGGCTCGATCGCCGGCGCCTCGATGAGCATCGGTCGCATCGCGCATCCTGCGTTGTCATGAGAGAAAAGGCCGCGACCTACGTCGCGGCCGTGGTTACGGGGCCATTTACGACGCGGCGAATTTCAGCAGCTTGATCGCCTCGAAATTCTGCACGCCGCCGCCGACGCGTTTCGTCGTATAAAAGAGCACATAGGGCTTCGCCGAATAGGGATCGCGCAGCACGCGAATGCCGACGCGATCGACGACGACATAGCCGCGCTCGAAATCGCCGAAGGCGATGGAGAGCGAATCGGCGGCGGGGTCAGGCATGTCCTCGGCTTCGACAACTGGAAAGTTCATCAGCGAAGCGGCGCCGTCGGCGGTTGCCGGCGGCGTCCAGATATAATCGCCCGTCGTCGTCTTGAACTGGCGCACGAGCGATTGCGCGCGCCGCCCCATCACGAATTTGCCGTTCTGGCGGAAGCCGGCGCGCAGCGCATAGACGAGACTGACGAGCGCGTCGGATGGGTTCGACGCGGCGAAAGCGCCGGCGGCGCCTGTCGGCACATAGCCGATATTGCCCCAGCTCCAGCTCGCGTCATCGATCGTCGCATAGGAGAGAAAGCCCTTGGGCTTATTGACGCCGTCGCCGTTGACGAAGGCCGCGCCTTCCTGTTCGGCGAAGACGGTCTGCACTTCCTCGGCGATCCATTGTTCGATGTCTACGACGGAATCGTCGAGCAGCGCCTGAGTCGCCGCCGGCATGGCGTAAAGCTCCATCGCCGGAAAGGTCATGTCGGCGAGTTGCTGATTATTGGTCAGAGGCCGCGGGTCGGCTTCAGCGACCCATCCGGCCGCGGGGCCGGTCGTCGAGAATGCGCGGCGCAGCGACGCCCCGGAGATTTCGCGCACGCCGGAAATGGCGCGGATCGGCGAAAGCTTGGCGAGTCTGCGCAGCACTTCGCGTTCGGTCGGCAGCGGCACAAGATAGCCGCCGTCGGGGCCGGAACCGCGCGACAGCGCCTTGGCTTCGAGCGCCTTCAGGCCGCTCGCTTCGCCCGAGCGCATATAGTAATTGAAGGCGCTCTTATGTTCGCGGCCGCTTTGGTCGTCGATCAGCTTACCGCCGATGCGCGGCCGCGTGATGTCGAGCGCCAGGCGATCGAGCCGGCTCTTGGTGTCATCGAGCGCCCGGTCGATGCGTGTGAGCTTTTCATCGGTCACGACATCGGCGCCGAGGCGGCTTTCGAGCTGCGCCAGGCGCTCGTCGTTCGTTTCCTTAAAAGCGCTGAAGGCGCGATTGAGATCGGCGAGAATGTCGTCGCCGGCGGATTTCGTTTCAAGTGCTGACATGTGCAAGAGCCTCGTGTTGTTGCAGGCGGCAAGAAACCCCGCGCGGCTTGAGCCGGCGGGACGCGTCCGCGTTTGGGAATGCCGTCTTGAGGTTTGTTTGCGCCCGACGGCGAGAGCGGGGATCGCTGTGACAGCTCAGGAGATTTCGGAAACGCGCCGCAGCGCCTGGGCGAATTCAATCGCGGCGCGCTGCGCTCTCAGGCGTGCGAGCTTTGCGCCAAGCGCCTCCAAGCTCGGCGCCGCGCTGCAATTTTGCTTCACGGCCCCAATGCGCGCCTGCGACAGCATCGGAAAAGTGACGATGGAAATCTCCCACAGGTCGATTTCGTGAAGCCGCCGCACGCCGCTTGATTTTTCCGTCGTGGCGCGCTGCGTGCGAAAGCCGATGGAGAGGCCGTCGATCGCGCCCTTGCGCATCAGCGACAACGCTTCGCGCGCCCGCGCCACGGAAAGCTCGAGACGGCCTTCGACTTTCAGGCCTCGCGCGTCCTCGACGATCGAAGTCCAAAGCCCGATCGGCTCGGCCGCCTGATGCTGCCACAGCATTTTGACGCCCTGCGCGCCGCGCTTGATCAGCGAGCGCGCGAAGGCGCCCGACATTACTATGTCGCCGCCCGAGTCGACGACGCCGAAGAGGCTGGCGTAGCCCGAGAAGACGCCGGCCTCGTTCGCCCGGAGCAGCGGCTGTTCGGCGCGCTTTATTTCAGGCGCGCCAATTCTTCGCATTGCCGCCATCAGTTCTTCTCCGCCTCTGCGTTGATTGGCGCTTGGCTCGCCGCGCGGGCTTCGGCGCGCAGTTGCGCCAGCAATTCGACGAAGGTCTTGAAAACGGCAGACGGGTCTTCGCGCCGGCGCGCGTTGCGCGCGCGCTGACGCCTGACGAGAGGCGGCAGAAAATTCTTCCTATTCATCAATCGCTCCTGCAGCGTCGGTTGAAGCGCGCGAGTTCGCGCACGAAAGCGTCAAGGCGGCGCGTCGCCTCGCTCAATTCGCGCAATGCGAAATAGGCCTGCGCGGTGGCGGCGCAGGCCCAGAGAAAGAGCGCGAGATGCGCGAGATCGCCGCGCTCCAAGATGACGTCGAGAATGGCGGACATGAACGATGGCTTCTTTCGGTCGAAGCGCGCAGGCGCGACGCGCTCCCATTCGCTTGCGCGTTCGCTCGCCAAGGCTTCGAGACGGTCGGCGTTATAGTCGAGACGAAAGGCGCCGAAGCCCGGCTGCAGCCAGGCCTGAAAACTCTTCTGCACGGGCGCGACGAGCGGCAGCACGGTCTGGCGCCAGAAGGCGCGATTGGCTTCGGTGTAATTACTGAAAGTGTTGTCGCCGGGCAGACCCAGGAGCAGCGGCGGCACGCCGAAGGCGAGCGCGATCTCGCGCGCGGCGCCGGCTTTCGACTCGGGCACCGCCTACGACGTCGCCGCTAGCTCCTCGCGCATCAGAGTGATCACCTCCTCGAAGGCAGGGGTGAAAATCTCCTTGCGCTCGCGCATCCAGGTCAGCCCAGGATCGAGTTGGTCGCGCTGAAAATCAGCGTAATAGGCCTCAATCGCACGCAACAATTCTATCCGCTCCTCGCGCGGATAGTCGCTGAATTTGAAGAAGTCCATGTCGGCTCCATCGGGTTCACGGTACTTATCCGGCCAGTAGTCATGCTGAAACTCAAGAAAAATTGGAGCTAGCTCTCTCGCGGCGCGAGGCGCTGCTCCGCGATCGAGATAAAGCTCATAAGCGCCCCCCAAGACCGCTTCGAGCTGGCCCCGAGAAATCGGCAACCAGTTCTTCTGGATTGCATTGAACGTGACGAGCGATGACATAATTCACCTCAGCCCACCATCGTGGGCGCCTTCAGGAAGGT
>JBFXJV010000030.1:0-15978 GCA_050174515.1 Methylocystis sp. | reverse complement strand
CGACTTATGTCGGCGGCGTCGTCGATGCACTCGCTCTCGATGAAGATGGCGTTATCGATGTCGTCATTGACTGGAAGAGCGACGTCGATCCCAGTCCTGGTCAGGTCGAGCTTTATCGTGCGCAGGTTCGCGACTATCTCGCAGCCACAGGCGCGAACGAAGGGTTACTCGTCTTCGCAACGAACAGTAGGATCGAGGCGTGCCGTCGGCCGAAATGCCCTCATCTTAAAGAAACGCCGAGCGCATCGCACGAACAAACAAGAAAGTGAAGCCTGCGAGATAGAATATGGCGGTTGAACCCGACGGAACCAAATTTCAACGGGACAAGGCGGTTTTCGAACAAAACTGTCTACAGTTGCGCGCGCTTATCCAGGAGTTTCATAAGACACCCTTGATGTCCGCGACGCTGACCGGCGGCCTGCTGGCCGTGATGTCTGTCTTCAGGAACCACGACGAACAGTTTGAAGAATTCGCGGTCGTAGTATGCACCCTGATCGCGCTATTCAACGCAATGATAGGCCTGTCTTGCCTCCGGATTCGAGACGTGATGCAGTGCTATATCGAAAAGGCCTCACTATTCAGCGAGGATTTTGGAGAACGGGGCGGAAGGCCGACGAAGCCCATCCTGGAAGGGCTGGGTAACTTCTCGATCGCCATCGGATACGCCATCCTGATGTTCGTCGTCGCTTTGACGGCGATCGTTCTGCCCTTCGCCGCATATGGCTGCACCTGGTTCAACGCCCTTCCACTTATCGTCACCACACTTGGCCTTTCGCTTTGGTACGGTTCAGCGCATTTGCGTAACCGACAGGACTACGTCGATCCCGTCGTCGCCTTCTATAATAAAAAGGGACGTGAGTACATCAAAGAAACTTTGCCGCTAAACCTGACGGACGTGATCGAACGTTTCGCTAAACATTTGCCGACCGGAGGTCGCGTATTGGATGTTGGGGCGGGCTCGGGGCGAGATTCTAAGTCGTTTCTCGACAGGGGATTCAAGGTGGTCGCTCTCGAACCTTCAAAAGTGCTCGCTGTGCATCTTCGCGGGATCGAGGGCTTGGAGGTTCGTGAAGGGAAGGCGCAGAACCTTGAGGAGGTGGAAACATTCGATGGGATTTGGGCTTGCGCTTCTTTGTTGCACTTTGACGAGAAGGAGCTGGCCGGGGTCATGAAGCGCCTGTGCCGCGCACTTAAGCCAAACGGGCCGTTTTACACTTGCTTCAAAAATGGTGATGGAGTTCGACTTCCCGCAAAGGATGGAATCCTGTTTCATGATATGACACCAGATCGGCTGAATAAGCTCGTTGCCGATAGTGGCTTGAAAGTCATCGAGACGTGGAGCAACAAGTCACGGCTGCACGGAAGTAATGAGGCGCACTGGAATAATGTCATCGCTCGAAAGCCGTTTTGAACGGAACTAGATTGCACGCTTCAAGGAAAACACCGCTTGCGCAATCAGGAGGGCTCCTTCGCGCGCCTGATCTTCCCGAGTGAAGCGACCGAATCCGATGCGCACGCACTCGCTAGCCTCTTCGGTGCTCAATCCTATCGCTCGTAAGACGTGCGAGGGCTCGGGGATACCAGAAGTGCACGCAGCTCCAGTTGATATCGCGAGCCTTGGCTGCAAGTTCATAGTCAAGATTTCAGCGTCGATCCCGGGGATACGAATGTTAAGATTGCCCGGATGCCCTTGTTCCTCTCCGTTGATTTTGAAATCCCTAATCCCTGCTCTCAGCGTTTGCAGGAACACTTCGCGGTTTTTTTTCAGCGAGGCTCGATCAACGAGTAGCCGGTCGTGCATGATGTCGGCTGCGTTGCCGAAGCCAACGCAAAGCGGAACGGGAAGTGTACCGGATCTCAGACCGCCTTCCTGACCGCCGCCGTGGATGATCGGACGCAAGCGATCCCGTAGCGCACGCGAGACGTAGAGCGCTCCGATCCCTTTGGGGCCATAGAGCTTGTGGCTTGACAGGCTCATCATGTCGACGCCTAGATGATAGACGTCGATCTTCGAAGCAGTGATCGCCTGTGCGGCGTCGCTATGAAAGACCGCGCCCGTCCTCTGGCATAACCTTGAAATTTCCTCAATAGGTTGAATGGTGCCGATCTCGTTATTGACCGCCATTATCGACACTAGAGCGGTCTTATCATCAACGAGGGCCTCAAGGGCATCGATGTCGACGTGTCCTGATGGTCGCACCGGGGCGTGGACCACCTCATAGCCAAGCCGGGAGAGCTGACGCGCCGCCTGAATGACGCACTTGTGTTCGATTGTGCTGATGACGACGCGCGCCTTCGCGATCTTCGCATGTGCGAGTAATCCAAGGATCGCGAGGTTGTTGGCTTCCGTTGCGCCCGAGGTGAAGACAATTTCGTCGGCGTCGGCATTTATCATATTGGCGATCGACCGCCGCGCCTGTTGCACAGCTTCATCAGCCCGCCACCCGAAGGCGTGCTTCGTTGAGTGGGGATTCCCAAACTCGATTCCCCAATAAGAAGACATCGCCTCTATGACGTGCGGATCCGTCGGGGTCGTCGCCTGATAGTCGAGGTAGATCGGTTCCGCTTCGCTGTTTGCCATCGGCAGCCCGTCCCACTGGCGATCGCCGCCAGTCGCTTGACCCTTGCTTGACGGCAATCTAGGCTCAACTGGAGCAAATCACCAGTGAGGGCAGCGTCTTGAAGAGCCTCCTCGACGTTAATGATTATCGACTGCAATTCGCAGGACACGAAACCTTCACACTGCGATATGGATGGCTCAAGAAGGTTTTCGATGCAGTTCTCAAAGCAAAGGAATCGGGAGTTGCTGATACGTCCACAATATTCACCGACAGCAGGAGCATAGCCGACTTCGGCGTTGGCAAGAACATGGTGCAGTCGATGCGCCATTGGGCCATCTCAACCGCGATCATTGACGATTCTACCTTATCCGCTACGCCGCTCGGACGAATCATATTCGGGCCGCGGGGCGACCCATATCTGGAGCATCCGGGATCGCTCTGGCTTCTCCATTGGCACCTCGCGGCGCTGCCGGGCCGCGCCACTACTTGGCATTGGGCCTTCAACGAATTCAATGAGCCGACCTTCGACCGCGATCTGCTGGTTTCGAGGTTGATGACGAGGATCAATCTCCTTCGCGAAGCGGGCCGGATGAAGGAGTCCAGATTGAAGGAAACGACGGTCCGCCGCGACGTCGAATGCTTCGTCCGGACCTATCTGACCAAGTCTTCCACAGGAAAAGGCCTTCACGAGGAGAACCTCGAGTCGCCCCTATCGGAGCTCGCCCTGATTCAGCCGATGGGCGTCGGGAGCGGCTTCCAATTCCGACGCGGACCGAAGCCGACGCTCCCGAACGAGGTTTTCCTTTACGGACTAGTCCGCTTCTGGACCGAACTTTACAAGACCCGGCGCGAGTTCTCCGTCGAGTCCCTGACGCACGAACCGGGTTCGCCGGGGCGTGTGTTTCTGCTCGACGAGGAATCCGTCGCCGAGCGCCTTGCGGAGATGTCTGACCTGACCTCGGGGACGATTCACTGGGACGAGAGCACGGGCCTGCGGCAGGTCTACGCCAACGATCCTTCCGCGATTGAGCCGCTCGATCACATCCGGAAGCTTTACGAAGCCACCCTGCACGCGAGGGCCGCCTGATGCAGAGCCTTTCCGAATTTATCCGGGTAGGCCGCCGGTTCCAAAAGGCTATTCGCGTCGACGTCGACAACGCCGACGGCGGAGCCTTGGATGGCTACGTCTTCTCGCCGTCCGCCGCGCAGATTTTGAAGCAGATGGCCGCGCAGGTCGCCGAAACGGGGCAAGGCGCCTTCACTTGGACAGGCCCCTACGGCGGAGGCAAGTCGAGCCTTGCACTCCTCCTCGCCGCGCTTCTCGGCCAAGACGCCAAAAAGAAGAAAGTAGCGCGAGCCCTCGTCGGCGCCAGCGCCGCGGCGCAAATCGCCAAGCATCTTGGGGCAGGGGGCAATGGCCGTATCGTCGTCCCCGTAATAGGACGCAGAGCCGACGCCGATGTGGCGATCATCGAAGCCGTCGCTCAGCACGCTCCAAGTGGGAAGCGCCGGCGCGGCAAGACGGCCATCGACATCCTTCGCTGCCTCGCGGAGGAGCCCGCAGGCGTGCTTCTCGTCATCGATGAGATGGGCAAGTTCCTCGAACACGCCGCCCGGGGAGGAGAAGGCGACGTCCACTTCTTCCAACAGCTCGCAGAGGAGGCGTCCCGCTCCAAGGGCCGACTGCTAGTCGTTGGCATCCTTCATCAGGCGTTCGATGATTACGCCAATAAGCTCGCGCGGGAGATGAGGAACGAGTGGGCGAAAGTCCAGGGGCGCTTCGCCGACATTCCGCTGAACATCGCTGCGGAAGAACAGGTCGAACTCATCTCCCGGGCAATGGAGGTTCCTGACGACAAGCGGCCCGATGCGAAACAGGCGACGGCATTCGCCTTGGTGACGAAACGTCCGCGCGGGGAGGATCTGGACGGCTTTGCGGACCGCCTTCACAAATGTTGGCCGCTCAGCCCCGCCGTCGCCTGCCTGCTCGGACCGATTTCGCGACGCCGTTTCGGCCAGAGCCAACGTAGCATTTTCGGCTTTCTGAACTCCGGAGAGCCCTTCGGATTCCAGTCCTTCCTCCGCGAGACGACAGATGGGGGCGCCGCGTTCGACCTGCCGCGGTTGTGGGACTATCTTCGAGCTAACCTTGAGCCTTCCATCCTCGCCTCCCCTGACGGGCACAGGTGGTCCTTGGCGGTCGAGGCTTTGGAACGGTGCGAGGTGCGCGGCGGTGACGCCGAACATGTAGCCGTGGTGAAGAGCATCGCCCTCATCGACCTTTTCAAGGAGCGGTCGGGCCTGAGCGCGTCGCAGGCGCTCTTGGAGGCGAGCCTGCCATCGCTCAAACCTAAGCGCATGTCCGGCGTATTGAAGGCGCTCACGGACTGGTCGATCGTCATTTTCAAGAAGCACTTGGGGGCCTATGCGATCTACGCCGGCAGCGATTTCGATATCGAGGACGCTGTCCTTGAGGCGCGCGCCAAGATGACCGGACTGGACTTCGGTCGCTTGCGCTCCGTCGCGATGCTCCAGCCGATCCTCGCCAAGCGCTTCTACCACCAGACCGGCTCGTTGCTCTGGTTCGACGTCGACATTGCGCCGCTTTCATCCGCGGTGGAGACGATCCGGAACTACAAGCCGGCGAACGGCTCGACCGGGCTGTTCTTACTCCTCATCGGAACCGAGGCCGAGGACGACTCGAAAGCGAAGCGCATCGTCCGGGCGGCGGCGGAAGTCGAATGCGGCTACCCGTTTGCTATCGGCTGCTCTCGCGACAATTTTTTGATACGGGAAGCGGCGTTCGAACTGCTGGCGCTCGAAACAGTCCGAGCCGGACGCTCGGAGTTGAATGGAGATTCCGTCGCGCGGCGCGAGGTCGGCGCCCGCATCGCCCGCGCCGTCGCGGAACTCGAGGACAGACTCCACGAGGCGTTCGCCTCGGCGCAATGGAAGTCCAATGTGGAAGGAGTGGATGCGAGAGTCGCGAACCTCCGCGCCGGCGCGGCGTGCCTGAACATCATGGCGTCGCAACTCGCCGGCGCATGGTTCCGCATGAGCCCCGTGATCCACAACGAACTGCTCAATCGGATCAAACCGTCGAGCAACGCGACCGCGGCGCAGAAGGCGCTCTTACGTGCGATGGTCGAACATCCACGCGAGGAAAAGCTGGGCATTGAAGGCTATCCCGCCGAGGGTGGTCTCTACGCTGCGCTCATTGAGCGGCCCGGCTTGCATCGGCGGGACCCGGACGATCCTGCAGCATTCCGATTCCTACCACCGCCTTCCGACGACGAGAGCAGGCTCGCGAACCTGTGGAAGGTCGCGGAAGACATGGTCCACGGCGCGACCGGAGCGCAGGTGTCGATGTCCGACATTTTCTCGAAATGGAAGGCAGCGCCCTACGGCGTGCGAGACGGCCTCCTTCCGGTGCTTGGCATCGCCTTCATCATGTCGCGACTTGAGCACCTCTCGATTTATTTGGACGGCGTTTATCAGGTACGCATGACAACGATGGTCGTCGATAGACTGATGCAGGACTGGGACGCGGTCAGGCTCCGTTGGAGCAAATTGTCGGAACTGCAGCGTTCGGCGTTGAGCAGCCTTGCCGATGTCGTCGCCGCGAACGGCGGCTTCGATCTGGAGCCTGCATGCCGGGCGCCCACGCCGCTGGATATCGCCAAGGGGCTTGTCCGCTTGGTGAACGAGCTTCCGCCGTGGGTGCTGCGGACCGCAACCCTTCCATCCGGTGCCACCCAGGTCAGGAACCTCGGCAAGACGGCGAACGACCCTAACAAGTTCCTTCTCGACGACCTCCCTTCCGTGATTGGGGACGAGACCGATCGCGGCGATCCTTCCAAGCTGGCCGCGTTCGTGGGGGAAGGCGTCGCGGCGCTTCTCGCCGCCTATCCGACGTTGATGGGTGACCTGGAGGCCGTCATGCTCAAGGAGCTGCGAGTGAAGGCGGCGAAGCCGGAAACGGTCGCCGATCTGAGGAACCGGGCGGAGACGGTCCGCGGCCTGACAGGCAACTATCGCTTGGACGCCTTCGCCACCCGACTCATGACTTACGATCTCGCCAAGGACAAGGTCGAGCCGATCGAGGGCATCGTCGCACTCGCCGCGAATAAGCCGACTCGTGATTGGTTGGACCGCGATGTCGACTATGCGCGGATCGAATTGGCGACGCTGGCGCAGGAGTTCGTCAAGGCCGAGGGATTCGCCCACGTGAAGGGACGCAAAGACCATCGGCTGAGCCTCGCGATCTACTCGTCCGACCCGCGCAAGGACGCTCCGGTGCGCGCCGAGGCTGACATTACCACCGAGGAGAATCTCGAAGTAGCGGCGTTGGCCGCGGAGATTCTCGCCCTTCTTGAAGGCAAGGGGATCAGCCGCGACGCGAAGCTCGGCGTCATCGCCGAGGTAGGCGCGAAGCTGGCGGCGCCGAGCGATTTCGCGCGACCGGTCAAGGCGAAGAAGAGGAAGATCGCATGACGGTGACGGAGCGGCACGTCTTGGGCCTGTCGGGCGGGCGCGACAGCGCGGCGCTCGCCATCTTCATGCGGCAGAACCATCCGGAGATCGACATCGATTACTTCTTCACCGACACCGGCAAGGAGCTGCCGGAGGTTTACGAGTTCCTCGGACGGCTCGAGGGTTTCCTCGGCAAGCCGGTGATCCGGCTGAATCCGGACCGGGATTTCGATTTCTGGCTGACGCAGTACAAGAGCTTCCTGCCCTCTCCGAAAACCAGGTGGTGCACGCGACAACTCAAGATCCGGCCTTTCGAGGAATGGGTGCGTCCGTCATTGATCGCCGGCGATAAGGTGACGAGCTACGTCGCGATCCGCGCCGATGAGGACTATCGCGAGGGCTACTCGTCGACCCACCCCAACCTCCGCGTCCACCTGCCGTTCAGGGAATCTGGGATCGACAAGCCCCGCGTCATCGAAATTCTAGAGGCCTCCGGTGTCGGGTTGCCTGATTATTATCGTTGGCGCTCCCGCAGCGGCTGCACCTTCTGCTTCTATCAGCAGAAGATCGAGTGGGTGCGGCTTATGGAAGAGCACCCGCAAGAGTTTGAGGATGCTAAGAAATATGAAAAGACCGCGATCGAGCACGGCTCGCCCTTCACTTGGTCGCAGGGGGAATCGTTGGAAGAGATGGCACGCCCGGAGCGCATCGCGGAGATCCGCGCCGACCACGAGCGGCGCCTCGAGCGCCTGCGCGGCAGGGTCAGGCCGAACCCCTTACACGCCACGCTCGAGATGATGGACATCGACGCTATTTACGGACAGGCCAAGGCGTGCATCGCCTGTCACCGATGATTCTCAAGAGAACCGCCTAGTCCGAAGCGTTTCCTTCGTCCGTCGGGTGGTGAAGGTTGTCAGCCGCGACAGCCACGGCGAGATCCGTCGCCTTCGACTCACCATCTTCTATGTCAGCTTTTGTTGTCTCAGACTCCACGGAGGAGCGGGCTGTCATGGCAACGGAAGCAAGCCGCTTCAGAGCCGCAGCTGGCGTCTCTACGCGCCCGAGGCTGGAGCGCAGATGTTCCTTGCACGCATCGATTGTTTCGGCACGTTTCTTGGCAACTTCGGTCTCGACTTGCAGTTTGATCTCATCTTCTGATTTCCCGCTGGCTCTCGCGGTCATCTCAAGCAACTCGACGGATCGCCTGAACTCGGGCGTTCCTTGGGCAGTCCTTACCGCTGCTTCGAAATACCGATTTCTGAGTTGCTCAAGGGCACTTAGGATATCGGATAAGGATGCCCGGTAAAGAGCGGTTTGAGACGCATTTTCGGGCATATTGAGAACCTCGAGAAGCGCCGAGGAAGCCATTTTCGAATGGACGATCTCGAGGATCATGTACCGAAAGAATTCCCACTGCTTCTCGTTCAACTCCCGCACGTTGGTCGAAGCGAGCAGGCCTCGGAAACCCGGATAAGCAGCCTCGAATGCCCGTGCCCGGGGCTCGGCGACATATCCGCTCAACGTGCGATGCTTTGCAGCGGTGTTCGAGAAGAAGCTGTTCAAGCCGGCGAGATAGAGAGAGGAAACAAACTGCGTTACAGAAAGCCGCTGCTCGTACGACGCGCCTGGTTGCAGAATGGCTTCCACCTGGCTCAGGACCGCCATCAGATATCCGAGCTGGAAAGCTTGTGTTGAGAGGGCGTCGAATATCGCTCTCCCACGTGTCCGAAGCTCCTTTAGATCCGCTTCCACCGTTCCCTTATCTCTGTTCTGAAAATTCGGAACGTCGATGTTGAACAACAGAAAAGAGCGCTGGACCTTCACGCTGTCTTCGTGGTCAACCAGCGCGCGGTTCACCGAGTCGCAATAGATCTTCTGGTTGTTGAGGTAGGCGGGAACTGCCTTTCCCTGCGATTTGGTGTCGTCAATAATCTCCTGAAGACGCTCCACATGTTTCTCGAACACGTCGCGATTTCCAGTGCCGTCAAAGATCAGCGACCGGCATTTGACTTGAACCGGATCGGATAAGGAAGTCGGGTCGTTAAGGACCTCAAGCAGTTGCCGCATTGCTTGGTTGTGTGAAGCGTACGGCCGCAACTGATCGAAGAGCGGCAACATGATGGTGTCGGTCAGCTCCCCGATTCTCGACGTGATCAACTCGACATCAGCGGGTTTGTGCGTCTTTGCTGAACGACGACTTAGGGACTGAAGAGCAGGACCGTCTGTTCCGGTTAGAATTTCAGCCGGGCGACCGGGGTTTCGCACGTTACGGCCATCGGTGATATCCGCGCTCCTTGCCAGGTTGAAAGCGGCCGGCAAGGCAAAGGAAGTCGCCGCGTGCATCTTGTGCAGAGCGACCGCGCTACAAAGCTCGAGCTGTCCAGCCAAGACCTGACCGCCGTTGTCGGCCTCCGAATCGCCGAAGGCAAACGAATAAATGCGGGCGAGTGTTGGTGATTCGTCTTTTCGATCCTTGAAGCGAGTCAATGTACGTCGCATCATGAACGCAGCAAAATCTTCGTCATCAAGAAGCAACTCTCGCGATTTGCTGACCTGTTTCGCCTGCCGATTCACCACTATAAATATCTCTCGGCAGACGGAAACGAGATCGATGCCTTTGTCCTTGAATTCAGGGCGATCTTCGTGAAGATCGGGAAAGAAGATTATACAGACTGGCAGCTCGATGTGCGCAACGGATTCTGCATCGACTTGTATGTGACTGTAGTAAGGAGCAAACGGATCGGAACCCCAACTCTTGTTGATCTGCCGATGCAGTGCGAGAATTGCCATAGCTCGGTGCTGCCCGTCGACGATCACGATCGCGGATCGCTGCGGGTTGTATCGAATAAAGCCGAGCGGACTGACTTCGCTTCCTATCACCGCCTTCTCGAAATCAAAAAGATCGCCGAAAGTTATTCGCTGACCATCAGCTTTTGACGCGGGATAATAGGGCGCGATTCCGCTTATACCCTCCCGCTTGGGCACAAGGACCGCGAGCACTGGCGGGAAGAAGCGCGCGTGCTGACCGGTTTCACCCAAGAGGTAGGGGATGAGATCATGAGCCACACGACTGTCATCAAGATCACGCTGAATCAGCTCGTCGAACGACAATTCCTCCATCTTGAAAATTTCACGCCACGGCGCCATCTGCGACGCTAGCTGATTTTCCCAAAGTCCCTGTTGTCCCGGGCGGATCTTGGTCAGCAGGTATTGCGCGCGTATTTGCGATTCTCCCGTACCCACGGAAAATTCGCCATAGCTCCCGAAGGCGTTGAGCTTTTGGATTGAAAAACTCAGGGACATATTAGCGTCTCCCGCAGATTGGGTCGGATAGAAGTTGGAGCAGGCGCTCCAAGGCGCGGCGCGTCGAGGAATCAGAGCCGGTGTCGTCCGAACCGATTGCAGTCGGCATGTGCTCGGTGACAAGGACCGTCACCATCAAGTCCTTCGAGGAAATGCCTCTAACTCGCGCCTCCAAAGCGAAAGAATGAGGAAGATCTAAGCTATCCATGACGGCTTGAACAGTGACACGGTCGTTTGCGGCGATGAAGCGGCTAACAGAGGAGCTGTCTTCCCAAAGCTGGGTCAACGAAAGATAATGTTGGTTGTACACCCTGTCATAGAGGTTCTTGGCTATTCCGATATACACTGGCCGGCAGAAATGTACGAATTGATCGGACCGGAAAAACCACTCAAGAAAAGGCTCGGCTTGGTCGAATGCCTCTGCGACCGCTTCTTTAACGGCCTGCTTTTCGGATCCGAGAAAAATCTCTCCAACGGTGTCGCCGACGATGTGCACTCCGTAACGCTGTTCGATGTTCGTAGTGACCTTGGCATCAGCCGAGAGAAAACGAACAAGAGTCGGTACAGCAAATTCACGGCGGACGGAGGTTGGGCGGTAGTAGCATGCATAAAGCCCTGGTGATTCAGGGATATTCGCAATGCGGCTTCCCTGAAATTCCATGTACTTGGGCGCTCGATTGCCGATCATTTAGGGGGCAACCCGATGATAAGCGTCACAAGTGTCATGAAGGCCCTTATTCAGAAAGTTGTCATGTCAATCATACGAAAGCAGTCCGATCTCTCTCAGATGCGCTCGGTCACGCTACAGGTCATGCCGGTTACGTAGGACAGGGGTGGGACGAGGCTCATCTGGGTCTCGGTATCCACGCTATGGGGTAGGGAGCGATGTCGATAGGCACGTCTTGGAATGATGCGGCGTTTCCTTAAAGACTCACGGAAAGCGAATGCCGTCAAGCCCGCTTGGGTTGCGTGACATATTGACCTCTGCTTAACCACAAGCGCAACAGCGGCGACTTGAGTTGCGTAGGTAGAGGATGGTATTTGAGCAATTCGCCGCACTGAAGGCTATCACCGCAGCTCGAATGAAGCCCTTGTTAGGAAAACGGATTCGCGGTGATTTCTATTTGCACCGTAGCGCTCTGCGGATGGGCGACGACATCGATACCAAATCGATTGAAGAAGCCGAATCCTTGGCCGGCGGGGTCGAGTGGAACGTGGTTAGAGTCTCAACGGGTTCGATCTCGTTGCTTCTTTACGAGTCCTTTGACGACGCGCCGTTTCCCGCACTTCTCGCTTCGACGAAGGTCGATCTTTCCTCCGGGGAGGTAACCTCGACCGATTATCGGAATCGGGCTAACCCGCCGATCCTGCACCGCAAGGAGCTTCTGCTGCCGCCGGACGATCCCCGACTACCGACGTTCCGCGCGTTGACCGCGGCGGCCGAGGAACACAGCCTATTCAAGGACCCAAAGGGGATCGGCACGCGCAAAGCTTGGGAGGCGCGGATCGCTGGTGCTGGACTTGCCCTTCGCGGACATGGGCTCGTTCCCGCTGACGAGGAACATGTGGAAGTCGTCCGCCACAAGACAGCGATTGTCCGCCGCTACCTGTCGCAGCCGATGCAGTTAATGATGCGATTCGGCGTCGTGGGCAAGGGCCGCACGATCTTCGATTACGGTTGCGGACAAGGTGAAGATGTTGCGGCGCTCGTTTCAGAGGGATTCGAGGCCTTCGGCTGGGATCCCCACCATGCCCCGAAGGGACCGTGCGCGCCCGCGGACGTGGTCAACCTCGGTTTCGTAATCAACGTCATCGAGGACCCCCGCGAGCGGACCGAGACCTTAAGAGCAGCGTGGAGGTTCGCCAAGCGGTCGCTGTGCGTCTCGGTTATGCTTCGGGGCAAGTACTCCATCCTCGGCCACAAGCCCTATCGCGACGGGTATCTGACTGCCCGGGGCACGTTCCAGAAATACTTCGAGCAGCAAGAACTTCAGTCCTTCGTTGCCACCGTCACGGGCGAGAAGCCGATGTCGTTCGCGCCGGGCGTCGTTGCAGTCTTCAAGGATAAGGATCTCGAGCAGGAGGTGCTCCTCCGGCGCCATTCGAGGGCGTTCCTCGATGGTGCCCTTCCGAGGCCGCCGCGGCGCGAGCGCACAGTCGTAGCGCGCCCGGAACTCCGCGAGCGCATCGGACCGGCCATCGAAGCCCTGCGTCCCCGCGCGATTGTGCTCGGGCGCCTGCCCGAACAGGAGGAGGCACCGGCGGACGCCTTGGTGCGCCTTTCCGAGAACCGGGTCTCCTGGCAGCGCGCGCTGGACCTGTTGCGGGAGGATCTCGCCGCCGACGAGGCGTTCGCCGCGGCCGGACGGCTCAGGCGCGAGGATCTGCTGGTCCACCTCGCCCTCATACAGTTCCCGGGCGCGCCGAAATACCGGCACCTGCCGCGGTCGATTCAGGCGGACCTCAGGGCCTTCTTCAAGGGGCATTCGGCGGCGATGGACGAGAGCCGGCGCCTGCTGTTTGCCGCTGGCGATCGTCAGGGCGTGCGCGGAGACGTGGAGACGGCTATCGCCGAGGGTCTAGGCGGCCTCCGCGGGTCACATCATTTCCGCTTCCGCTCGGCCGTCCTGCCGCGATTGCCTCCCCGCTTAAGAGTGCTCATCGGTTCGGCGGAGGTCCTCCAAGGCGGAGTCGAGTCCAGTGACTTCGTCGAGATCGACCTCGAGATGCCCCGCATTGTCATGATCACATGCGACGACGTGGACCGCCCGATCCCCTTCGTGGTCGAGCGAACCTTCGTCGACCTCGGGCGGCTCAAGGTCTCGACGGACCGTCGTGAGCTCGGGATGGTGCCCGTCTATTTCAAGTCGCGCTTCATGCCGGCTGACGATCCGGGACGCGACCTCCAGGCGGCATTCGAGGCCGCGTTGGTCAGCACTGGGTTGTTCGAACCTGATAACCGAGAACCGGAATGGGCTGAGGTCAAGGCGGTTTTACAGGTGCGATCCTCTGAGTTTCAAGCGTGGCAGCCTTTGCGGCAATCAGACGACTCGTCGGCATGGTCCTGAAAATTAGGAGCACACGTGACAATTTTGGCGCTTCTCGAAGGATGTAAGAGGCTGGGCGAGGCTTCGCGTACAGTGCCCGGGGCTCGTCTCGGGAATCATCGCCTGCAAGCTGCGGCTTTTTGCTCCGCTCCGCGAAGAGGCCGTGAAAGTCGTCGCAAGCATCCTTGAGCTCTATCCCCTCCTCCGCATCGCGCCTTCGGCACGGTTGAGCGCTTGGACGGTGGAGGCAATCATGGAAAGCCCCGCCGCCGTGCTGTCGCGCGGCCTCGCCGAAGAGGTCGAGGCCGTGTGCAATCATTATCTGTCTAACGGTCGTCGCTGCGGCAATTACTGGGTCGTCGGCGAAGTGAACAACCATGCCGGCCAAGCCTCTATGTGCGGCTCAAAGGCCCGCTCTCCGGCAAGGGCGCGCGCGGCAAATGGTGCGAAGTTGCGACCCTCGAGCACGGCGATCTGCTCGATCTTATCGCCGCGCGGAAGGGTCACACGTCACTGAAAGAGGCACTCGAGGAGGCGCGGCGGTTTTTGAGGCAGCCGCGCGTCAGGACGGCCACATCGCAGAATAAGCGATTTTCGAATCGAGACACGATCAGGGCCGCCCGAAAAATCTGGGTTCAAAGTGTTTGGAAGGCGGAGAGCGCCGATTCCGTGCTCCCCGCCCTTGACAGCCTCACATAGATGTAGCATGTATGCAGCATCAATTCACAAACGGACGGCGAGATGGTCGAATATACCCCCACACTGAAGGCAGGCACGGCAATCGCTCGCCTTCGCACCGAAGCTGGCGTCACGCAGGCGGTCCTGGCGGAGAAGTCCGGTCTGGATCAGAGCCGGGTGTCCCGCATCGAAAAAGGAGAAGTGGTCGCGAGTACGGATGTCGATCGCGTGCTGGATGCCCTGCACGCTCTCGGCGCGCCGAAGGCAAACGAGTTCAAAGAGTACATAGGCCGGGACTGGCAGCACATCGAGCCCCCATCGTTTTGGAACCCAGAATGCGCGTGTCTTGAGATCACCGAAGAGACGCTCGGCGAAATCGCGGCGTTCCTGGAGAACGAAGACCGTCCTTGGCCCCTGCGCCGCCAGATCGAACGTCAGCGGGATTCGCTGCTGCGTGCTGCGGGCTTCCTGGGCAGACTCAATCACACCATCGCTTTCATCGGCGACATCGGTGTCGGCAAGTCCACGGCCATCAGCTTTATCTTCGACCTGCTCGTGCCTCCGTCCCTCACGGACAAGGCGATCAACCGGCCCGTGCTCGAAACCGGCGCTGGCGGCACCACAATCTGCGAGGTCCACATCAAGGGAGGGCCGGAGTTCGGCATCTCCTTGCTGCCCATGAGCGACGCTGAGATGCGGGAGATCGTCTCGGACTTCTGTGCCGCGAAATGGAACATTCACACAAGCGAACAACGCGAAACGGGTGAAAGCGTCAGCATTAGCCGCGAAGCGGAGCGCGCCATCCGCAACATGTCGGGCTTAGGGCGTAAGCGGGAAACCGTTGACGGCAGAACCGTCTATAGCGACCCCGTCGTCGAGTTGGCCAAGTCCAGCAGCAGCGAGGACGAGTTCAGGACCCGCATCCTTGCCTTGATGAAGCTGGACGAGCGGACACGGCGCGAACTCTGGTACGACAGCTCCACCCGCAAGCACCCGATGGAGTGGGTCACCGAGACCTTCAAGGCAGTGAACAATGGTCGCCTAAAGGATGTGCCGCTGCCGAAGAGCATCGACCTGCTCATTCCCAATTTCGGTAGAACCTTCGGCGAGCTGGACATCACCGTCGTCGACACCAAGGGCGTCGATGACGTGGCAGTGCGCGAGGACCTGGACCATCGGCTGAAGGATCCGCGGACGGCAGTGGTGTTCTGCTCTCGGTTCAACGATGCGCCGGGAACAAGCGCGCGCGTGCTGCTACAGCACATGCGCCAGACCTTCTCGGAGCGCTTCGACACTGGGAAGGTGTCGATCTTGGCATTACCACGCTCTGAAGAAGCGCGTGCGATGAAGGACGACATGGGCGAGCAAGCGCTGACGGATGCTGAGGGCTATGAGTTCAAGCGGATGCAGGTGTCCTCAGAGCTTTCAGCCGAAGACCTCGCCGGCGTTCCGATGCTCTTTTACAACGTTGAGGCGGACGACGCCGAGGCGATCCGCAGGGACCTGTTCGGTCAGTTGAGCCGAATGCGGAAGGCGGTTGAGGAGCGGCTCTTTGACCTGTGCGCCGCATCGCAGGAAATTATCAGGAACCATGAAGCCCAAGCGTTGAACGCGGCCATCGAGGAGGTAGCCAACAGGCTTAACAACTTTCTTAGAGGCAATCGGGAGCTAGGGGCGCGCGAGCAGTTGGCCCATGTGGAGGCGATCAGCACTATCAAGGGCGTGCGATATGCATCGACGCTCTGGGCATCCACGCGGCGGAGCGGCGACTATTCAGGCCTGAACGTCGCGCACCTGGTCGGCGTCGGTGCCGCCCGAGACGCCCGGTTGCGAAGCGAAAGCTGGTTCAACGGACTCGATGCGTTTCTGAAGTCGCTCAAAGCGGACGGGGGTCTGGTGCTGGCCAACCGCTCGAT
>JBFXJV010000029.1:0-16157 GCA_050174515.1 Methylocystis sp. | reverse complement strand
CGTTCCGTCCGCTGCTCGACCTCGACATCGACTTTGACGATTTTCCGCAAGAGAGCGGGCAGGTCGACGGCACTCTCGCCCACGCCATCGAGCGATCTGTGCTCATGATCGCCGAGTCGCGCGGCTTCGAATGGCTCAAAGTCGCGCAACCCGACCTTTATCCGATGGGTCACACCTTGCTGCCGGTGGGCGGCCGCGATGACGTCGCGAAGCATCGGCTCAAGATTTTCCAGCCCGCGCTTGCCTGCGTCGACTCCAATTTCCATCCCTTCTCGACGTTGATCGCCGAGACGCGGCCGCTCCTCTCCTATCCCTCGCGCAACGAGCGGCCGCGGCTGACGCTGCTCACTCCGACCGTCAATCCGCAGCAGACTTTCGGCGGCATCGCGACTGCGATGAAGCTCTTTTCGAGTCTGTTGACCGAACTCGGCGACGCCTTCGACGCGCGCATCGTCGTGACCGATGCGGATATCGAACCCGACGCCTATGCGGCGCTGTCCGGCTATACGCCGGTTCCTTATGCGGCGAGCCTCGACGCCGATAGGGCGGCGCTGGTCGACGCAAATGAGCGGGAGGGCGGCAGGCTGAACCTGCGCGCCAACGACATTTTTTTCGCCACCGCCTGGTGGACCGCCGAATTCGCCCTCGCCTTGGAACGTGAGCGGGCGCGCTACTTCGGCGGCGCGCGGCAGTTCATCTACCTCATTCAGGACGACGAGCCGCACTTCTATGGCCGCGGCGCGAAATCCTGTCTTGCGGAAGCGACCTATCATTACCGCGATCAGACGATCGCGATCGTCAACTCCGAAGAGCTTTTCTCGGTCATGATCGAGAAATATCGCTTCCCTAACGCCTATTACGTTCCCTATGAGCTGAATGAACGCATTCGCGAGCTGCTCACGAGCGTTCCGCGAGAGCCGATAATGCTCGTTTACGGCCGGCCCGCCGTGGCGCGCAACGCTTTCGAACTGATTTGCGCGGCGTTGGTCATTTGGCAACAGCGGGATCCAATTCGCTCGAGCCGCTGGAACATTGTCTTTCTGGGCGAGGATTTTCCGGATTCGCTGCTCTATCCGGTGCAGAACGCCACCATCGGCGGAAAAGCCCGTCTCGAAGACTACGCCGACTATCTCAATCGCGCGCTCGTCGGCGTTTCGCTGATGGTGTCTTCCCACCCGAGCTATCCGCCGCTCGAAATGGCGGAAGCGGGACTTGCGACGATCTCCAACACGTTCGCGGGAAAGGATTTAAGCCGCCGGTTCGATAACATCTTCGCGCCTGCGCGGCTCGATCCCACATCTCTTGCTGATGTGATCGAGGACGCCGTCGGGCGAATGGAGCCTTTCGTCGGCGCCATCGTTGCGCGCCAGCGTCACTCGCCGCCGCCAGCTGACGCAACGTGTCTCTTCGATCCCAAGGCGGTCGCCTCTGAGCTGCGCCGCGCCGTGGCTTCGCCGCTCTTGTCGAGGGGCGAGAATTCCCGCTCCGTCTCTAAGAGCACCTGCGAAATATAATTGCCGTAGCCGCTCTTGGAGAGTTTCGACGCCGCCGCGCGCGCCTGTGCGGAGTCGATCCATCCTGCCCGGAAGGCGATCTCTTCAAGGCAAGCCACGCGCTGGCCCTGACGCTGTTCGATCGCGCGCACATATTCGCCCGCTTCGATCAGCGCTTCCGGCGTGCCGGTGTCGAGCCAGGCGAATCCGCGGCCCAATCGAGCGACCTGCAGTTCGCCGAGATCCAGATAGACGCGGTTGAGATCAGTGATTTCCAACTCGCCCCGCGGGGAAGGCTTCAATTGCGCCGCGAACTGCGACGCGCGCCCGTCGTAAAAATAGAGACCGGTCACCGCCCAATTCGATCGAGGCTGCGGCGGCTTTTCTTCGATCGAGATCGCGCGGCCGTCTGAATCGAATTCGACGACGCCATATCGCTCAGGATCGCGTACATGATAGGCGAACACCGTGGCCGCGCTGTGCGCTGATTTGCTCAGCACGTCGGGCAGGCCATGGCCATAAAAAATATTGTCGCCGAGAATGAGCACCGAAGGCGCGCCGTCGACGAAATCGGCGCCGATGAGATAGGCTTGCGCCAGCCCCTCCGGCCGAGGCTGAACGGCGTAAGACAGCGACAGCCCCCATTGCGCGCCGCTGCCGAGCAGCCGCTTGAAGGACAGCAGGTCCTCCGGCGTGGTGATGATCAGGATTTCGCGCACGCCGGCCAGCATCAGCGTGCTGAGCGGATAATAGATCATCGGCTTATCGTAGACAGGGAGCAATTGCTTCGACGTGACGAGCGTCATCGGATGCAGCCTTGTGCCGCTGCCACCGGCGAGAATGATGCCGCGCATGAGAATCCTGTTCAGTGTGGAATTAACCGGGCGACGCAGGCGTTCAGAGAGTCGCGCCAATCCGGCAACACAATACCATAGTTGGCCTTTAGCTTAGCATTGTTGAGCCGGGAATTTGCCGGCCGGCGCGCCGGAGTCGGATAGTCGGCGGTGGCGATGCGCTTGACGCGGACGGGCTTGCGGCCGCGCGCCTCCGCCGCTGAAAAAATCGCTTCCGCCATATCGGCCCAGCTCGCTTCGCCCTGGCCGGTCATATGGAAAACCCCGCGCAGGCGGGAATCCGAGTCGTCGACCAGTCTTTCGGCGATCGCGAGCAGCGCGTCGGCGATGTCGAGCGCGCTAGTCGGATTGCCGATCTGGTCGGCGACGACGCCGATCTCGTCGCGCGTCTCCCCGAGACGCAGCATCGTCTTGACGAAATTGGTCCCGAACGGGCTGTAAACCCAGGCGGTGCGCAAAATAACGCAATTGTCGCAGCGCGCCGCGATCTGCTTTTCACCCTCTAGCTTCGAACGTCCATAAGCGCCGTTCGGGCACGGCGCGTCGTCTTCGCGATAGGGGCGGTCGCTCAGCCCGTCGAAGACATAGTCGGTCGAAAGATGCAGCAGCGGCACATTCAGCTCGGACGCGGTTTCGGCGACATAGCCTGCGCCAGCGCCATTGACGCTCATCGCCGTCTCCGGCTCGCTTTCGGCCTTGTCGACTTGCGTATAGGCGGCGGCGTTGACGATCGCGTCGCAGCGCACGCTGCGTAGCGAAGCAAGAACCATGTCGCGTGAGGAAAGATCGAAACGGGGACGGCCGAGCGCGAGCATTTCGACGCCGTTAGGCGCCCGTTCGATGAGCGAGCTGACGACTTGGCCGGTGAGTCCGGTGACCGCGATGCGCTTCAACTTGCCCACTTAAGCGAATACCTCCGGCAGGTCGCGCAACCGCGGCCATTTGCGATCCTTGTCCGACAATACCACCCGGTCG
The DNA here is from genome assembly GCA_050174515.1 of Methylocystis sp. GTDB lineage: Bacteria > Pseudomonadota > Alphaproteobacteria > Rhizobiales > Beijerinckiaceae > Methylocystis. The sequence continues at coordinate 12,835 of JBFXJV010000029.1, read as the reverse complement.
GCGGCGACCGGCCAGTCGATGCCGATGTCCGGATCGTCCCAGGCGACGCCGCAATCATGCTGCGGCGAATAAAAATTCGTCACCTTGTAGATGACCTCCGTATCAGGCTCGAGCGTGACGAAGCCATGCGCGAAGCCGATGGGAATGAACAGCTGTCGCCAGTTCTCTTTCGAAAGCTCGACGACGACATGACGTCCGAATGTCGGCGACGACCGCCGCAGATCGACGGCGATGTCGAGTATGGCCCCGCTGACCACGCGAACGAGCTTGTCCTGCGCGAAGGGCGCCGTTTGAAAATGCAAGCCGCGCACAGTGCCGACGTCGCGCGACAGCGAATGATTGTCCTGGACGAAGTCGAAATTCAATCCGGCGTTCGCCCAGGTCTTTTCATTATGCGTTTCGCAAAAAAAGCCGCGCCCGTCGCCGAATTTTTTGGGCGTGACCAGCTTCAGCCCCGAAAGCTCCAGATCTTCGAACAAACCGCCTCCCAATCGCGCTTCAGGCGACGGCCTCAGCTTTTGCGCCGATCACGCCGAGGCGTTCGCCGCGATATGTGCCCGAGCGGATCGCCTGCCACCAGTCGGGATTGTCCAAATACCAGCGCACGGTCTTGCGAAGGCCGGTTTCGAACCGCTCGGCCGGCCGCCATCCAAGTTCGCGCTCGATTTTCGACGCGTCGATCGCATAGCGCAAATCATGTCCCGGCCGATCGGCGACAAAGGCGATCAGGTTGCGGTGCGGCCCTGCCTGCCGCGGGCGGAATTCGTCCATCAGATCGCAGATCGCTTCGACCACGTCGATGTTGCGCCATTCGTTGCGTCCGCCGACGTTGTAAGATTCGCCGATCTGGCCTTCTCGCGCCACGCAGATCAGCGCCGAGGCGTGATCCTCGACATAGAGCCAGTCGCGCACATTCTCGCCGCGGCCATAGACCGGCAGCGGCTTCTCCTCGATCGCATTGATGATGGTAAGTGGAATGAGCTTTTCCGGAAAGTGATAGGGGCCGTAGTTATTCGAACAATTGGTGACGATCGTCGGCAGGCCATATGTATGGCGCCAGGCGCGAACCAGATGGTCCGATCCGGCCTTCGACGCCGAATAGGGAGAAGTGGGCGCATAGGGCGTGTCTTCGCGGAAGAGGCCTTCAGCGCCCAGCGCGCCGAACACTTCATCGGTGGAGATATGCATGAAACGGAAGTCGCGGGCGCGGTCGTGATCGAGGCGGCGCCAATAGTCGAGCGCCGCCCGCAGCATGACGAAGGTGCCGACGACATTGGTTTCAATAAAGGCTGCCGGCCCGTCGATCGAGCGATCGACATGGCTCTCGGCGGCGAGATGCATGACGACATCGGGCTGAAAATCGGCGAAAGCGCCTGCGACCGCGCCGGCGTCGCAGATATCGGCCTGCAGGAAAGAAAAATTCGGACTGTCGGCGACCGGCCGCAGCGAGGCAAGATTTCCGGCATAGGTGAGTTTGTCGAGGACGAGAATCTGATCAACGCCTTTGAGGACGCTCGCGCGCGTAACCGCCGAACCGATGAACCCCGCGCCCCCGGTGATCAAAATTTTCATCAAGGCCTCGCATTACCCATTGCTACGCCAAGAAATCCTGCAAGCCTAATTGCCAAGCTGGCGGTCGGCTGTCTCGGCCCTACGCGCACTATGTGGCGGAATAACGTCATGACATTGCGCGCGGATCTGGCGCGCCTCGCGCCATTCGCCGGCGAATTGCGCGACCGCCGTCCGGGCGGATATGCTGCCATTGACTTCAGCTTCGCATGGCGGCGGCGCCATGCCAACCTTCAAGCGCGGCCGTCGATGTGGAGGGAGCAGTTCGACTATTTCTGGGATGGGCGGCGCAGACTGGCCATTGGCTGGTTCGACGGCGCCGATCGCGGGACCGCGTCGTCGGTTCGTCCGGAACTCATGGTCTTCTCGGCGCGCGACGAGCGCTTCGCCAGCGCGTCCGCCCTCGTCGACATTATCGACGCCGCGCGCTGGCGCTCGCGCATCATCGTCATTGACCTGCCGCTCGACCACCGATTTGTCCGGCTGACCGCACGCGACGGCGCCGAACTCACCTTGGCGCTCGCTGCGGAGCGCGACCTGCCGCAAAGCGCGGACTGGCGCCTGCTCATGACGATGCTGCCGGACGCCGGCGCCGCCGATCCGGTCGCCTTTCGGCTGGCGGCGTTTCCGGCGCGCGGCGACGTCGATAGACTCTCACGCGAGCAGACTGCGGCGGCCGGCGCGAGATTGGTCTGGGCGATCGGCCAGCGTCGCGCCGTCGAACGCGCCGACGCCGCCGTGGTCATTCGCCTCGCGCCGGCGCGCCGCATTTTCCCGGCCTATCAAAGCAGGCTCGTCCTGGAGGCGGCGCCGTTCGAGAGTTCGGCGGCGGGCGATGCGCGCGAGGCGCCTTTCGCCATCATGGAGCACTGGCTGCGCGAGTCGGGCGCGCCGCGCGTCGTCATTCGCATGCGCATTCCTGACTCGATAGAAGAGAGCGCCACATTGCTCGGCAGATGCAGCGTGGCGCTGGCGATGAACCAGCGCCTGCGGCTGAAAGACTGGACTCTCGATCAGCGGGCGGCGGGAGAGCCCGCTATCGATCCGATCACTGCCGAGGACCTGCGCCAGGCGACGGGAGAGGGTCAGGATTATCCTGACGCCGCGGAAACGGCCGAGCCGATCGTGGTCAGCAATCTGCTTTCGCTGCTTGTCGATCCCGACGCGGCGGAGGCGGATGGCGTCGCCCTGCGCCGCGGCCGTGAGAAAAGCGCCCCCGGCATGGGCGAGACCGTCGAGATCGAATTTTACGCCGCGGCGCTCGGCGATGACGTGGGCCTCGTCTGCCCGGCCGCGGGGCCGGGAGACCTGGGCGTCGCGCCCGTTGATCCGGGCGGTCCCGCCTATGCCCGGCTGTTTCGCGTCGAGGGCGATGGACTTGCCCCGCATCGCCCGACTGAGGACGAAGGACTCGTCGACGAGCTGATGCGCCGCGCCGCCGACGCCGCGCGCGCAGCAACGGGTTCGGCCGCGCGCGCCGTGGCCGAACGCGCCGCCGGGCTGAGAAGCCGGTGCGACAAGCTTGTCGCATCGCTGAACGGCGCCCTGGCGCGCGCCGAAGTCTCCGCGCGCTTCGAGCCGCCCGGCCTGTGGGATACGCTCGAACCGCTGGCGCGGGCGAGTTTCGCCGCGCTTGCCGTCGATGCGGCCGGACCGGCCCGCGCGCGCGTGCAACAGTTTGGCGGCTACAGCGCTTTCAGCGCCGACCCGGCGCTTGCCGCCGCGGTCGCGCATGGCGGAGAGTTCGCGCAGTCCGTGCGCCCTTGCGCCGAAGCCGCCGGGGCGCGCGGCGTCCCCTCCCTCCTTGCGCGCTATCTTGACGCATGCGGTGCGCGCGGCATGGCTCCCGCGGGCATTGACGCCGCCCAAGAGGCGCGGCTCATGCGTGCGCTGATGAAGGAGCCGGACGCTGCCGCGCTGCGCGAGGCGCGGGTAGCTCTGGCGATCGACGACGGCGTCCGACGCGAAGCGACAAACGCCGCGCGCCTCATCGCCGACGCCACAGCGGTCGAACGGGCGCGGACGCATTTTGCGGAAGCGGGCGCGAGCGACGCCGCCGCCATGCTCGACGCCTATCTCGACTTGCGGCGCGCCGGCGGCTGGGCGCCCGCGCATGAGGCGCCGATGCTCGCCGCGCTCGTCGCGCGCGCCGGCGTCGAACTCGACGCCGAACGGCTCCAGGCCGAAAGCGCCGCGCAGACGCCTCCGCCGGCGGAAAGCCGGAAAGGACTGTTCGCCGCGATGCGGGGATTCTTTGGCGGCTGAACGCTGAGCCTCCCGCGACGCGCGAGGGAAACGCGCGAATGCGCCGATGAAGGCGCGCGAACGCCGCCTAAACAACTCCGCTTCTGAGCGATGCCGCGCTATATCACGCTGCATTTGGGCGATATCGCCCAGATGCAGACAACGTCACCGGCTCCAAAAGCTTAGAGCGCGCTTTATGCGAAAAACCGGTTTCCACTTTTTCGCAACGTGCGCTAAGGCGGCGCGATTCGGCCGCCTCGGAATTGCGCGTCAGGCGACGGGATTGGCCTGTTCGGCGACCTTGACCGGAAGCTGCGTTCTGATCGCGTCGACGATCCTTTGAACGGAGGCGTCCGATTCAGCCGCGCGTCGTTCCGCGACGAGCGCCCGCTCCTCCATGGCCGCAAGCTCGGCCTGCGTCGCCGCGATCAGCGACTGCAGCGCGTCGATATCGTTGCGCGCCTGCACTAGCGCTGTCGAGAGTTCGGCGGCTTCGGCTTCCGATTTTTGCAACGCCGCCTCCGCCTGGTCGCCGCGCTCTTCGGCGCGCTCCAGCTTCTCTCGCACGGCGTTCGCCGCAGTATGGGCGCGCGCCACCGCCTGGGCCGACTGTTTCTCGAGCTCCTTTATCGCTGCGGCGGCCTGGGATACGAGGTCCAGCGCCGCCACGGCGTCATCCGGGGCGCGCGGCCGCTGGCGGGCCGGATAGTTGGGGGCCGGAGGCCTGTTCTCCCCTCTTGGGATGATTTCGTCCATCACCTGATCCAGATCCAGCGATTCCATTTGCGTCTCCCGCCATCGCACGAGCTGGAAAAGCCAGCGCGTTCGCTCAGATTCCCATTATGGTCAAGAATCCGGCTAAATCTCGACCGCTAAGTCAAGCTTTGGCTAGGGCAAGCGAGGTGAGCATTCCTCATAGGACAGAACCGGCCTCCACAAACCGAAGTTTAAGCCAATACGATCGCTGTTGCGACTAAAAACGCCTCCCGCTGACCGAAATTCTGAGCATGTGCTCACTGTCGCCGCGCGCCTGCAACAATTGTGGCCCAGTAGGCTCCACGACTTCTCGTCCGAACCCCGAACAAAAAAGAGCTCGTCATGAATGAAACGGCCAACTCCATCACTTTTTCCGAGGCGAAGACGGCGCATCCGGCGTCGGGGCGCTTCATTCGCTTTTTCGGCGAGGTCGGCATCGCCGACGTGCCGCTCGTCGGCGGCAAAAACGCTTCGCTCGGCGAAATGTACCGGGAGCTCACGGCGAAAGGCATATTGGTGCCCAATGGTTTCGCCGTCACCGCCGAAGCCTATCGCTATGCGCTCGACCGGGCAGGCGCCTGGACCGCCCTCAAGGCGGCGCTCGACGGACTTAATCCGTCTGACGTCGACGATCTTGCCAAACGGGCCGCACGCGCCCGCGACATCGTTTATGGCGCACAGACGCCGCCCGATCTCGAAGCTGAAATTCGCGACGCCCTCGCCCGCCTCACCGACGAATATGGCGCCGATCTGACGGTCGCCGTGCGCTCTTCGGCGACGGCCGAAGATTTGCCGAATGCGAGTTTCGCCGGCCAGCACGACACCTATCTCAATGTGCGCGGCGCCGCAGCCGTTCTCGACGCGGTTCGTCATTGCTTTGCGAGCCTGTTCACCGACCGCGCCATTCGTTATCGCATCGACAACGGTTTCGATCACTTCAAGGTGTTCAATTCGGTCGGCGTGATGAAAATGGCGCGGTCCGACCTAGCTGCGTCCGGCGTCATCTTCACGATCGACACGGAAAGCGGATTCGAGGACGTCGTCTTCATCACCGGCGCCTATGGCCTTGGCGAGAACGTCGTGCAGGGCGCGGTCGATCCGGACGAATTTTACGTCTTCAAACCCACCTATCGTCAGGGCAAGCGCGCCGTCTTGAAGCGCGCACTTGGCGCGAAAAAAATCAGGATGGTTTTTTCCGATCGCGGCAGGGCGACGACGCGGAACCTTCCGACCGACGTCAAGGACCAAGAGAAATTCTGCATATCAGACGAAGAGGCGATGACGCTCGCCGGACAGGCCATGGTAATCGAGGAGCATTATAGCGCCAAAGCCGGCGCGCGCCGTCCGATGGATATCGAATGGGCGAAGGACGGCGTCGACGGCCGGCTCTATATCGTCCAGGCCCGTCCCGAAACGGTCGCGTCTCGCCGCGACCGGAACATCGCCGAAATTTACACGGTGACGAAGCACGGCGCGGTGAGGATCGAAGGGCGCGCGGTCGGCGCCAAGATCGCCAGCGGCAAGGCGCGGGTGATCGAGCACGTCAGCGCGCTCTCGACATTCGTCCCGGGCGAGATTCTCGTCGCCGACACGACCTCGCCCGATTGGGGAACCGTGATGAAATCGGCCGCGGCAATCGTGACCAATCGCGGCGGACGGACCTGCCATGCCGCGATCGTCGCGCGCGAACTCGGCATTCCAGCGATCGTCGGCACGGATGCGGCGACGCGCCTCATCCACACCGGCGATTTGATTTCGGTGAGCTGCGCCGAAGGCGACGTCGGAAAGGTCTATGAAGGCGACATCGACTTCGAGGTGGAAAGAGTCGATCTTTCTGCGCTGGCGAAGCCAGCCACTCACATAATGATGAATGTCGGCAATCCCGACAGCGCTTTCACTCTCGCCGCCTTGCCTAACGACGGCGTCGGTCTCGCGCGCATGGAGTTCGTCATCGCCGATTCAATCAAGGCGCATCCGATGGCGCTCGTCCACCCTGAGCGGCTTGACGCGGGCGAACGCGCCGAAATCGCGCGATTGACCGCCAATTATGCGAGCCCCTCCGAATTTTTCGTCAATCGTCTGTCGGAAGGAGTCGGCGCGATCGCGGCGGCGTTTTATCCCAAGCCGGTCGTCGTGCGCATGTCGGACTTCAAAAGCAATGAATATGCTTCATTGCTCGGCGGCGGGATATTCGAAGCTTATGAAGCAAATCCGATGATCGGCTTTCGCGGCGCCTCGCGCTACGCGCACCCCGCCTATCGGGACGGCTTCGCGCTTGAATGCGCCGCGATGAAACGCGTGCGCGACGAAATGGGCCTGACCAACGTCAAACTGATGATTCCCTTTTGCCGCCGCATCGATGAAGCGGAGAAAGTCCTTTCCATGATGCGCGAGCTTGGTCTCGAGCGCGGCAAGAACGGGCTCGAAATTTACGTCATGTGCGAAATTCCGAACAACGTGCTGCTGGTCGATCAATTCTCGAAGCGCTTCGACGGATTTTCGATCGGGTCGAACGATCTGACGCAACTGACGCTTGGCGTCGACCGCGACTCGGAAATCGTCGCCTTCGATTTCGATGAGCGCGACGAAGGCGTCAAGGAGATCATTCGCTTGGCGGTCGAAGGCGCGAGACGCAACGGCCGTCACTGCGGAATCTGCGGCCAGGCGCCCTCGGATTATCCGGAAATCGCCGAGTTCCTCGTCGGCCTGGGGATCGACTCGATCAGCCTCAACCCCGACACGGTCCTGCAAACGACGAAGCGCATCGTCGAATTGGAGAAGCGTCTCGGCAGAGCGCCGAGAAAGACGGATTGATCGGCCGCGCGCGTCTTTCGATCGATGCATAAGCCCCTACGCGCCGAACGCCGCCGGCGGCTATCGCGCTGCGACGGCGCGCCAGCAAGGACTTTAGGATGAAACTTATCGGCACGATGGCGCCGGCCGCCGGACTTGTGGGAGTCGCGGCGGCGCTGCATCTCGCGCAAGCAGGATCGATCATCAACTTCATCGCCTCGGCGCTGGCGCTCGCAAGCGTCGCGCATGTCATCGGCGAGGCCACCGACCAGCTTGGCAACCGTCTGTCGCCGGCGACGACAGGAATCATTCAGTCGGCGGTCGGCAATCTGCCGGAACTGTTCGTCTGCGTCTTTGCGCTCAAGGCTGGACTGCTCACTGTCGTGCAGGCTTCGCTGATCGGTTCGATCCTGTCGAACGCTCTCCTGGTTCTCGGCCTCGCTTTTGTCGCCGGCGGCTGGAAACATGGCGTGCTTTGCTTTGAAAGCCAGACGCCGCGGATGATTGCGACGCTGCTCCTCCTGGCGGTGTCCGCGCTGGTGCTGCCAACGCTCGCTCGGGAATTGCATCTTCCCAGCGGCGCGCATGAACAGGCGCTCGCCGTCGTCTGCGCGATCGTGCTGTTGTTGGTTTTCTTTGTTCTCACTCAAGCAATGCTGAGACAGGGCCAGCGCGCGCTACCGGCCGAGACTCATGCGCGGCTTCACGCCTGGCCGCTTGGCGCGGCGGTCGGCGTTCTCGCCGTTTGCGGAATCGCCGCCGGCTTTGTGTCCGACTGGTTCGTCGACGCGCTCGGCCCCGCGATCGAAGCGCTCGGCGTCAGCGAAGCCTTCTCCGGTCTTGTGATCGTCGCCATCGCCGGCAACGCCGTCGAAAATGTCGTCGGCGTTCGGCTAGCGGCGCAGGGCAAGGCGGACCTCGCGGTAAGCGTTATCCTCAACTCGGCGCTTCAGGTCGCGGTGGCGCTCATCCCTGCGCTCGTGCTCATCAGCTTTGCGATTGGCGGCGCTACGCCTTTCACGCTCGCCGTGCCGCCGATTCTCGCGGCGGCGCTGTTTCTTTCAGTCTTGGTCGTCGCCGTCGTGACCGTCGACGGCCAGGCCGACATCGTCGACGGGGCTGCGCTCATCGGGCTCTACATCATCGTCGCGGCGATCTTCTGGTGGGGCTAGCCCTGCACTCGCGCCCTATATGTGTCGCTAGGCAAGTGGCGCCGACATCAGTCCGGCGCCGCTCAAGCGCGACAAGAGCGCGACAGGAGAGACTGATGAAACCAAGCTTAGCAATCCTATTCGCCGGGCTTCTGGCTTTGGGCGGAACGGCGCGGGGCGGCGCGGTCGACGTGCATCGCGCCTTTCTTCCCGGCGACATCAAATGGGCGCCGGCGCCCTCCTCTTTGCCAGGCGGCGCCGAAATGGCGGTGCTCTATGGAGATCCAACGCAGGAAGGAGATTTCGTCATTCGCATCAAGGCGCCAAAGGGCTATCGCGTTCCGCCGCACACGCATCCCAGCGCTGAGCTCGTGACGATCATCTCAGGCGCCTTCAGCTTCGGCAGAGGCCAATCGGCGGACCGAGTCAGCGTTGAGAAGCTTCCTGCAGGCAGCTTTATCGCGATGCCTGGAGGCGTCCTGCATTATGTCTTTGTCGATGAGGACTCAGTGCTTCAGATCAACGCGACCGGCCCCTGGAAGATCGACTACTACAATCCGAAAGACGATCCGCGTCTAAATATCGCTCCGGCCGGAACGTCCAGGCCGTAAGAATTGGGGCGTCAAACGAAACAGCTCGCGCCTTTACATCCGAGGTCGCGAGCCGCTCCTTTTTCCGCGCGCTGGCGGCCGCCTCCTTTTTCAAGTTAAGCCCGCTGTCTTCGAAGACAAGCAGGAGCGTCCCGCCCTCGCGCGACGCGGCAAGTCGCAAGGAGCAACATTGCGTCACATCGACGCTGCCTTGCGCCGACGCTCATTGCGGCGCTCATCGTCCTGCTTGCTCTCTTCTTGCGCCGGACTTGGTTCGGCCCTAGCGCATTGCGCTTGCGGCGATTCGCCAGTGTGCAAATATTCCAGCGATCGCTCAACTGGTTCGCCGCAGGGTTACTTTTTGTGTTTTTCGCCTTTAGAGTTCCGCCCGCGCGGTAGAATTCCGCAACCATGAATGGAGATCAATGATGCTTCGATTATCGCTCGGACGCGCCTTTTGCGCGATGTCCTTCGCCATCGCGCTCGCGCCCGGCGCCGCCATGGCGCAATCCGTGCAGGTTGGCACTCTTTTGTGCCATCTCTCCGGCGGCGTCGGCATGATCATCATCGAAAATCAGGCGCTCGACTGCGTATATCGGGACGCCAAAGGCAGCCCGCCTCAGCATTACATCGGCAGACTGACCAATGTCGGCGCCAATATCGGCATCAGCGGTCCGGGCCAGATGATTTGGACGGTTCTCGCAGCGACAAATAGCATCGAGCCCGGCGCGCTGGCGGGAGACTATGTCGGCGCGGAAGGTTCGGCCGCGGTCGGCGCCGGCGCCGGCGCCGCCGTCCTTGTCGGCGGCTCGAACAACACCATCTCTTTGCAGCCAGTTTCCGTCTCTTTGGGAACCGGCCTAAATGTCTCCGCCGGCATCGGCAATGTCAGCCTGCAATATATGCCGGTGACGCCGCCGCCGGCGCCGCCCGGCCCTGCGCCCAAGAAAAGCCGCCGCCATCGGTAAACGCAGACTGCGCGACCAACCGACAAAACGGGCGCGCCGCCAGCGCGTCCGTTCTTTTTGCGGCTGTCGACTTCACTTGGGATGCGGCGTTCCGATGTAAGGGAATTCTTGCAAAGTATCGGCGTGCAGCTTCAAGCAGTCCGGCGGAATGTCGCCCTTTGAAAGAAAAGACAGACGAAAATTGATGACGTCGTCGGCGAAGGCGCGGCCATTCGGATAGCCTGCGGGCTGTGTGGGATCGACATGAACCAGTTCGCCGTTTCGGCGCACGCCTCCTCGTCGCGCAGACGTGGGATAGATTTCCAACCCAACCAACGCCGCGATTATCCGAGAACCCTGTGTCGCCGCTGTTTCAGCATCAGGATTGACCCTGTTCACTCGGCTTGCCGCGGATCAATTTGATGATGCTCGAAAAATCCGCGCCGCCTTGGCCCACAGCCTGATGCAGGGCGTAGAGCTGCGTCGCAGCGGCCCCGAGCGGCGAGGCCGCGCCGGCGCGAGCGGCGGCTTCCTGGGCGAGTCTCAAATCCTTCAGCATCAGGTCGGTCATAAAGCCGGGCCTGTAGTCATTGTTCGCGGGCGAATTGGGGACCAGCTCCGGCGCCGGGCAGTAGCTCGTCAGCGACCAGGACTGGCCCGAGGAAATCGACGCCGAATCGAACAGCGCCCGATGCGAAAGTCCGAGCTTTTCGGCGAGAACGAAAGCCTCCGCCGTCGCGATCATCGTGACGCCGAGCATGAGATTATTGCAGATTTTCGCCGCCTGCCCCATGCCGGCGCCGCCGCAATGGAGCACATGCGCGCCCATATGTTGGAGAATCGGCTGCGATGCCGCGAAGGCCGGCGCCTCGCCGCCGCACATGAAGGTCAGCGTCGCCGCTTTTGCGCCGGCGACGCCGCCCGACACCGGAGCGTCGACTGAGAGCGCGCCGTTCTCTAGCGCGAGACGATGCGCAGCGCGCGCGCTTTCGACGTCGATCGTGGAACAGTCGATGAGCAGCTTGCCGCGCGCTTCCGGCGCGATTTCGCGCCAGACGCCAAGCGTCTGATCGCCGCTCTGCAACATGGTGATGGCGACTTCGGCGCCGCCGATCGCATCGTTCAAGGAGCTTGCGGCGATCACGCCGTCCTGAGCGGCGGCTTTTACGAGCGACGCGTTAAGATCGAAGCCGCGCGTCTCGACGCCGGCGCGCGCCAGCGCCGCCGCCATCGGGCGCCCCATATTGCCGAGACCGATGAAAGCGACGCGCCTCATAACTACGACAACGTCGGCATGACAAAACTCGCGCCCTCCCGAATGCCGCCGGGCCAGCGCGATGCGACGGTCTTGGTCTTGGTATAGAAGCGAATGGCGTCTGGCCCGTGCTGATTGAGATCGCCGAACATCGATCGCTTCCAGCCGCCAAAGGTGTAATAGGCCAAAGGCGTCGGAATGGGCACATTGACGCCGACCATGCCGACCTCGACGCGGGATGCGAATTCGCGCGCCGCATCGCCGTCGCGGGTGAAGATGGCGACGCCATTGCCGAATTCGTGATTATTGGCGAGCGACAGCGCCTCGTCAAAGCCGCGCGCACGCACCACGCAGAGCACCGGGCCGAAGATTTCCTCCTTGTAGATGCGCATGTCGGGCCGCACCTCGTCAAACAGGCAGCCGCCCATGTAAAAGCCGTTCTCATAGCCTTGCATCTTGAAGCTGCGACCGTCGACCCGCAGCTTGGCGCCCTCCTCAACCCCGAGCGCGACATAGTCCTTGACCCGCTCCAGATGCGCCCGCGTGATCAGCGGGCCGAAATCGGCTGAAGGATCGGTCGACGGCCCGACGCGGAGATTTTCCACCCGCGGTTCAAGCCGGGCGATGAGCGCGTCGGCGGTTGCTTCGCCCACCGGCACGGCGACCGAAATCGCCATGCAGCGTTCGCCGCCTGAACCGTAAGCCGCGCCGACCAGAGCGTCGACCGCCTGATCCATGTCGGCGTCGGGCATGATCACCATGTGGTTTTTCGCGCCGCCGAAACATTGCATGCGCTTTCCATGCGCGGCGCCCCGCGCATAGACATATTCGGCGACAGGCGTCGAGCCGACAAAGCCGATGGCCCTGACTCGGGGCTCTTCGAGCAGCGCATCGACCGCTTCCTTGTCGCCATTGACGACATTCAGCACGCCCGGCGGCAGGCCGGCTTCGAGCATCAGTTCGGCGAGCAGCAGCGGCGCGCCGGGATTGCGTTCGGAGGGCTTTAAAATGAAGGCGTTGCCGCAGGCGATCGCCGGCGCGAATTTCCACATCGGAATCATCACGGGAAAATTGAAAGGCGTAATGCCGGCGACGACGCCGAGCGGCTGGCGCATCGAATAGACGTCAAAGCCCGACGTCGCCGAATCGGTAAATTCGCCCTTCATCAGATGCGGAACGCCGATGCAAAATTCGACTACCTCGACGCCGCGCTGAATTTCGCCTTGCGCGTCGGCGAGGGTCTTGCCGTGCTCACGGGCGAGAATCGACGCCAGCCTCGCCTTCTCGCGTCCGACGATATCGACGAATTTCATGAGCACGCGCGCTCTGCGTTGCGGATTGACCGCCGCCCATTCGCGTTGCGCCGCAGCGGCGTTGTCGACCGCGGCGCACACCTCGTCGCGGCTGGCGAGCGGCACACGGGAGATCGCCGCGCCGGTCATCGGCTCAAAAGCGTCGCTGAAGCGGCTGGACTTTCCCTTGACCCGGCGCCCGCCGATAAAATGCGATAATTCTTCCATGTTCGCTCAT
>JBFXJV010000028.1:0-16295 GCA_050174515.1 Methylocystis sp. | reverse complement strand
GCTCACGAAGATCGTTCGAAAGAGGTCGAGCCATCAGATGCTGGCCTCCATCCCAGCCAGCATCTTGAATCACAATCCAAACCAAATGGGAATCCCACTCGATTCAGCTAAAACGGGAAACGCTCTAAGCTCACGCTGCGACGACATTGATGGCGTCGCCCGCGGCGATGCGACCGCCTTCCGTCACCCGCGCATAGACGCCGCAGTCGATATGGCCGAAGTTCGCGCGCAGCGTCTGGACGAGGTCCATGTCGCGCCGCCCGGTTTCGGGCTCGACTCCGGTCGCCGCGCAGCGGTCGGTCATTTTGAGAATTTCGAGCCGCGCGCCGCCGATCGTGAGCGTTCGACCAAGCAGAGCCGCCTCCGCCCAGGGGACCATGTCCTCAACGTAGAGATTGGCGCGAAACCGCAGCGGATCGATCTCGGCCTTTGCCGCCTGCGCGATAGCGGCGACGCTCGCCAGATTGACGAGCGAGACGAAGCCAGACTTCGAATCGGTGAAGCGAAAGCCCTCCGGCGCGGCCAGCAACCGCACAGGACCCCGAATTTCCGAGCCGAGAAAGCCGGCAAGGAAGGCTTCGATGGCTTCACGCCCTTCGGCCGACCGCAAATCTCCACGCGCGACCTCGCGCCCTTCCTTGGCGATCGTCAACATGCCGGTCGCCGCGTCGTAGCGCGTCGCCAGCCCCGCCAGCGCGGCGTTCCTCATCAGCATCAGGAATTTGATCTTGGGCTGATGCAGCGGCGCCGAGGGGTCGAAACCTGACGGCCCGTTTTCGAGCGCGAACAGCCGGTCGCCGGGAAAATAGTCGTCCATCCGTAAATCAGCGGCGTCGAGCGGTTCGGGCGAGAGGCCCTTGACAGGATAGCGGTAGATTGCGGCGACGCGCATGCGAACTCCGGCGAGAATCGGCAGCGACAATAGGTCCCGGCGAGGCCGGGGTCGAATTGCGACGCTTGCGACGCAACCGGGCCTTTTCATACGGCCCCAACTTCCCATATCGACCACGAGGGCCGCCGCAAGGGGCTCTTCCACAAAATATTGGACGCGAGGCGCGCCGCTCGAAGAAGGGCCGCCTCATGGTCAGAGGGGCCATGAATGAACTTTGAGAAATACACTGAACGCGCGCGCGGATTCGTGCAGAGCGCGCAATCGCTGGCGACGCGCGAAGGCCATCAGCAGTTTACGCCGGAACATATTCTGAAAGTCCTGCTCGACGACGATCAGGGCCTTTCCGCGGGACTGATCGACCGCGCCGGCGGCCGCTCGCGCGAAGCGCTGGCGAAAACCGAGGCCGCCCTCGCCAAGCTGCCGAAAGTCGGCGGCTCAGGCGCCGGCCAGCTCTATCTCGCCCCGGCGACGGCGCGGCTCTTCGACAATGCCGAGAAGATCGCCCAGAAGGCGGGCGATTCTTACGTCACGGTCGAGCGCCTGCTCCTGGCGCTGGCGATGGAGAAGGATTCGGAGGCCGCGCGCATCCTGCGCGACGCGGGCGTCACGCCGCAGACGCTGAACGCCGCGATCGAGGATTTGCGCAAGGGCCGCACGGCGGATTCGGCTTCCGCCGAAAACGCCTATGACGCGCTGAAGAAATATGCGCGCGACCTCACCGAAGCGGCGCGCGAGGGCAAGCTCGATCCGGTGATCGGCCGCGACGAGGAAATCCGCCGCACCGTGCAGGTGCTGTCGCGGCGCACCAAGAACAATCCGGTGCTGATCGGCGAGCCGGGCGTCGGCAAGACGGCGATCATCGAGGGCCTCGCCTTGCGCATCGTCAACGGCGACGTGCCGGAATCGCTCGAAGACAAGAAGCTGCTCGCGCTCGACATGGGCGCGCTGATCGCCGGCGCGAAATATCGCGGCGAATTCGAGGAGCGGCTAAAAGCCGTTCTCAACGAGATCACCGCCGCCGCGGGTAAGATCATCCTGTTCATCGACGAGATGCATACGCTCGTCGGCGCCGGCAAGGCGGATGGCGCGATGGACGCCTCCAATCTCCTGAAGCCGGCGCTGGCGCGCGGCGAATTGCATTGCGTCGGCGCGACGACGCTCGACGAATATCGCAAACATGTCGAAAAGGACGCCGCGCTGGCGCGACGCTTCCAGCCGGTCTTCGTCGACGAGCCAACCGTCGAGGATACGATCTCGATCCTGCGCGGGTTGAAGGAGAAATACGAGCTCCATCACGGCGTGCGCATCACCGACAGCGCGATCGTCGCCGCGGCGACGCTGTCGAACCGCTATATTTCCGACCGCTTTCTGCCGGACAAGGCGATCGACCTCGTCGATGAAGCGTCATCGCGCCTGCGCATGCAGATCGACTCGAAGCCCGAGGAGCTCGACGAACTCGATCGGCGCATCATTCAGCTCAAGATCGAGCAGGAAGCCTTAAAGAAGGAGACCGACGCGGCCTCGAAGGACCGTCTGTCGAAGCTCGAAGGCGAGCTTGCCGAACTCGAAGAAAAGTCGGCGGCGCTTACCGCGCGCTGGCGGGCGGAGAAGGACAAGCTCGGAACGGCGCAGAAGCTCAAGGAACAGCTTGAAGCCGCGCGCAACGATCTCGCCCAGGCGCAGCGGCGCGGCGAATATCAGCGCGCCGGCGAACTAACCTATGGCGTAATCCCCGACCTCGAGAAGAAACTCAAGGAGACTGAAGGCGAAGCCGACACACTCGTCGACGAAGCGGTCACCGCCAATGACGTGGCGCAGGTTGTTTCGCGCTGGACCGGCGTCCCGGTCGACAAAATGCTCGAAGGCGAACGCGAGAAGCTGCTGCACATGGAGGACGAACTTGCAAAGCGCGTCGTCGGGCAGCATGACGCCGTCGTCGCCGTGTCGACCGCGGTGCGCCGCGCCCGCGCCGGCCTGCAGGACCCCAACCGTCCAATCGGCAGCTTCATCTTTCTCGGACCCACGGGCGTCGGCAAGACCGAGCTGACCAAGGCGCTGGCGAGCTTCCTCTTCGACGACGAGACCGCGATGGTGCGGCTCGACATGTCGGAATATATGGAGAAGCATTCGGTGGCGCGGCTCATCGGCGCGCCGCCCGGCTATGTCGGCTATGAGGAAGGCGGCGCCTTGACCGAAGCCGTCCGCCGCAGGCCCTATCAGGTGGTGCTCTTCGATGAAATCGAGAAGGCGCATCCTGACGTATTCAACGTGCTGTTGCAGGTGCTCGACGACGGACGCCTCACCGACGGCCAGGGCCGCACGGTGGACTTCAAGAACACGCTGATCATCATGACGTCGAATCTCGGTTCGGAGTTCCTCGTCATGCAGAAGGAGGGCGAGGATTCATCCGCCGTGCATGGCGAAGTCATGCAGGTGGTGCGCGCGCATTTCCGGCCCGAGTTCCTGAACCGCGTCGACGAGATCATCCTGTTCAATCGCCTGCAGCGCGAGGACATGGGCGCGATCGTCGATATCCAGGTCAAGCGGCTGCAGAAGCTCCTCGAAGACCGCAAGATCACGCTGCATCTCGACTCAAAGGCGCGCGACTGGCTGGCGGCCAAGGGCTACGATCCGACCTATGGCGCGAGGCCGTTGAAACGCGTCATGCAGAAGGAGCTGCAGGACGCGCTCGCCGAACGGCTGCTCGCCGGCGAGATCGTCGACGGCGCGACGGTCGAGGTTTCGGCCGACGCATCGGGCCTCGTCATCGACGGCAAATCAACGCATGGCCGCGCCGCGCCGCTGCTGCGGACGGTGGGGAACGCTTAAGTATCCCGCGCATGTCATTCCCGGCAGGCAGAAGGCCTGACCGGGAATCCAGAGCCAATCCAAGAACGTTGGCGTTGCTCTGGATTCCCGATCGCGCTTCGCGCGTCGGGAATGACAGCTGAGCGTTTCAAAAAAAATGCCTATCGCCGCTACCACAGCCGCTCGACACGGCGGTTCAGCACATCCGCCTCGCGCAGATCGAGTTCGCGTTCGATGCGACGGCGCGCTTCGTCTTTGAGTTTGCCGTCCCGCAGCAGCGCGTTGATCAGATCGCGCTCCTCAGTGATGAGCAGCAGGTCGATATCATCGTGACGCTCGATCAACTCGCGGCGCTCTTCGTGAATGTCGCACTTCATGTGCACGCGCGATGAAAAATAGTCCTGCTGCGCGCGAAGCGTCAGCATCGCTTCTTCGGGAATGTCGCTCTCCGCGCCTATGCTCGCGAGCTTCGCGCTCGAAGCTTCGATGGCGGCGTGGCGGGCGCGCAGCTCCTCGGCGCGATCGAAAAGACGCTCCTCCATCCCGGCTTTCGCGAGACCCATTTTGCGAATGATCCAAGGCATCGCGGAGCCTTGAACGACCAGCGTCACCATTACGACGAAAAAGGCGACAAAAAAGATCGCGTCGCGATAGGGAAACGGCTCGCCCTGCGCCGTCGCGAATGGAATCGCCAGCGCCGCGGCGAGCGAGACGATTCCGCGCACGCCGGTGAAGGAAATGATGAACGGCCATTGCCAGGGCGGCGCGGGATCGCGGCGCGCAAGCCGCGGAACCAGCCAGCGCGGCAGATAGGTAAGCGGAAAAATCCACACGAAGCGCGCCAGAATCACGACAAGCGATACGATCGCCGCCGACGTCGCCAGCTCGGTCAGCGAATGATCCTGAATGCGCGAAGCGAGCGCCTGGGCCTGGAGGCCGGTAAAGAGAAACACCAGACCTTCAATGAGAAAAAGAAAGAAGCCCCAGAAGAACACGCCTTGCAGGCGCGTCGCGGCGCTGATCAGTCGAGGCCCGTTCCAGCCGATATAAAGGCCGGTCGCGACCGTCGCGATGACGCCCGAACCGCCGAGCTGTTCGGGCGGCCAATAGGCGAGGTAAGGCGTGATCAGCGACAGCGTGATCTCAATGCGCGGATCGCGCATGAGGCGGCGCATGCGCAGCATCGTCAAGCCGACGATGACGCCCCAAACGATCTCGCCGACGACGATCGCAACGAATGTCTCGCCCGCCTGCGCGAGAGAAAACGAGCCGACGCTGACCGCCGCGACGGCGAAGCGATAGAGAACCAGCGCCGTGGCGTCATTGGCGAGGCCCTCGCCCTCCAAAATCACGAGGATGCGCCGCGGCATTTGCATACGCCGCGCGATGGCGAGCGGCGCGACGGCGTCGGGCGGCGATACGATCGCGCCGAGCACGAGTCCGACGGCCAAGGGCCAGCCGAGCAGCCAATTCGTCGCCGCGGAAACGGCGATGGTGGTGAAGACGACACAGCCGAAGGCGAGAAGGAGGATCGGCCACAGATTGAACTTGAACTCCCGCCAGCTCATGTTGATCGCGGAAATGTAAATCACCGGCGGCAGCACGAGCAGCAACACGAATTGCGGCTCGAGCACGAAGAGCGGCGCGCCGGGGACGACGGCGAGCAGCACGCCCGACGCAACCAGCAGAATCGGCGAGGCGACGCCCGAGCGCAGGGCGACGAAGGAGACGAAGGCCACCGCCGCCAGAAGAAAGACGAGTATTTGCAGACCCGCGAGCATGCGCGCACCCCCGTCGCCCGCGCCCTGCGTGACGCCGAGCCTATAGCTTTCGCAGCGCCACTTCCTCGATCCTGTGATCGGCGCCCTTGGTCAGGATCAAACTTGCGCGCGGTCGGGTCGGGGCGATGTTCTGACGCAAATTCTCGAGGTTGATGCGCGTCCAAATGTCTTTGGCGACGCGCATCGTCTCTTCTTCGCCAAGATCGGCGTAGATGCGGAAGTAGGACTTCGGATCGCGGAACGCCGTCTGCTGAAGCCGCCGGAACCGCTCCACATACCAGTGCTCCAGCACTTCCTCGGCGGCGTCGAGATAGACCGAGAAATCGAAAAAATCCGATACGAAGGGAATTTCGCGGCCGTCGCGCGGGCGCGGCGCAAGCAGAACATTGACGCCTTCGACGATGAGAATGTCGGGCCGGTCGACGCAGGTCGCCTCCCCTTCAACCACGTCGTAAGTCATATGCGAATAGACCGGCGCGCAGACATTGCGCCGGCCCGCCTTCACGTCGGACAGAAATCGCAGCAGCGATTTATTGTCGTAGCTTTCCGGGAAGCCCTTCTTGTCCATGAGCCTTTCGGCTTCGAGGATTCTGTTGGGGAGGAGAAACCCGTCGGTGGTGACGAGCTCAACTTTCGGCGTGTTCGGCCAGCGCGACAGCAATGCGCGCAACACGCGCGCCGTCGTGGATTTTCCCACCGCGACCGAGCCCGCGACTCCGATGATGTAGGGAACCTTGCCGTCTTCGGCGCCGAGAAAGCGCTGCGTCGCCTTGAAGAGGCCTTGCGTCGCGGCGACATAGAGCGCGAGCAGTCGCGACAGCGGCAGATAAATTTCGATGACTTCTTCGAGCGAAATCGGATCGTTGAGCGACTTCAGCCGGGCGAGATCGTCGAGGGTCAGCGTCAGCGGCGTATCGGCGCGTAGCGCCGCCCATTCGGCGCGGGTAAAGTGCCGGTAGGGCGAAAGAACTTCGCTGTTGGGGACGAGCTCCGCCGCCGTCATTCCTTGGCTCCGCGCGCGGCTTTCTCTGCAAGGCCGGATTGTTGCGTGCGCCGCTCCAGTTCGCGCAAGACATCGTCGAGCGAGACATCGCGGGCTTCGAGCATGACGAGAAGATGGTAGAACGTGTCAGCGGCTTCGTTGACGAGCGCCCTGCGGTCGCCCTCCATCGCCGCGATCACGGCTTCCACCGCCTCTTCGCCGAATTTCTTGGCGATTTTCGGCATGCCGGCGTCGAGCAGGGTTTTGGTATAGGACGTCGAGGCGCTGTCGTTGCGCCGCGATTTGATAAGCGCCGCGAGATCGCCGAGGGTGAAGGTCATTGCAGGCCCCCTCCCCAGCCCTCCCCCGCGCCGCGGGAGAGGGAAGAGATGCTCATTCCGGCCGAAGCGTTCGCTTGAACCTTGTCATTCCCGGCCGGCCGAAGGCCTGACCGGGAATCCAGAGCCGATTCAAGAATGCTCGGCTTGCTCTGGATTCCCGATCGCGCGCTTTGCGCGCGTCGGGAATGACATCCGAGCCGTTCAATAGGCGTCATCCCACCGCCTCCAACCCGTCGAGGCGCATCGGCAGTCCCGCCGCCGCCATGTGGCGCTTCGCCTGAGGGATCGAATATTCGCCGAAATGGAAGATCGAAGCCGCCAGCACGGCGTTGGCGTGGCCTTCTTTGACGCCGGCGACGAGATGATCGAGCGTTCCGACGCCGCCGGAGGCGATGACCGGCGCATGCACGGCGTCAGCGACGGCGCGCGTCAGCGCAATATCGAAACCGCTCTTCGTCCCGTCGCGATCCATCGAGGTGAGCAGGATTTCGCCGGCGCCGAGGTCGGTCACCTCGCGCGCATAGTCGACGGCGTCGATCCCGGTCGGGCGACGCCCGCCATGAGTAAAGATTTCCCAGCGTCCGTCGGCGACGCGTTTCGCGTCGATCGCGACGACGATGCATTGCGCGCCGAATTTTTCGGACGCTTCGCGAACAAAGCCGCGATTGGCGACGGCGGCTGAATTGATCGAGACCTTGTCGGCGCCAGCGAGCAGGAGATTGCGAATGTCGTCCAGCGTGCGCACGCCGCCGCCGACGGTAAGCGGCATGAAACACGCCTCCGCCGTGCGTTGCACGACATCGAGCAGAATGCCGCGATTCTCATGGCTCGCGGTGATGTCGAGGAAGCAGAGTTCGTCGGCGCCGGCGGCGTCATAGGCGATAGCGCATTCCACCGGATCGCCGGCGTCGCGCAGATCGACGAAATTGACGCCCTTGACGACGCGGCCTTCCTTCACGTCCAGGCAGGGAATGACGCGGGCTTTGAGCATCAGGCGTCCTCCGTCGCCGCCCGCGCGCGGCGTATCATCGCCAGCGCCTGCGCCGGATCGAGCCGCCCGTCATAGAGCGCCCGCCCGGTGATGGCGCCGGCGAGCTTGCGGCAATCCGGCTGCAGCAGCCGCTCCACATCGGCGAGCGAAGCGAGACCGCCCGAGGCGATGACGGGAATCGTCAGGGCGTCGGCAAGCGCCAGAGTGGCCTCGATGTTGAGGCCAGTGAGCACGCCGTCGCGCGAAATGTCGGTGTAGATGATCGCGCTCACGCCAGCGTCTTCGAAGCTCCTGCCGAGATCGAGCGCCGACATGCGCGTCGCACGGGCCCAGCCGTCGACGGCGACGCAGCCGTTCTTGGCGTCGACGCCGACGGCGACGCGGCCCGGATGAACGCGGGCCGCCTCGCGCACGAAAGACGGGTCCTTGACCGCCGCCGTGCCGATGATGACGCGGGCGACGCCCTTGTCCAGCCAGCGCGACAGCGTTCGCATGTCGCGAATGCCGCCGCCAAGCTGCACGGGAATGGTCAGCGCCGCGAGTATGGCCTCGACGGCGGAAGCGTTGCGCGGCGCGCCCGCGAAGGCGCCGTCGAGATCGACGACATGGAGATATTCGAATCCGACCCGCTCGAAGGCACGCGCCTGCTCCGCCGGGTCGTCGCTGAACACCGTCGCGCGATCCATGTCGCCCTGGGCGAGGCGCACGCACTGCCCTTCCTTCAAATCGATTGCGGGAAACAGAATCACGGTCGCCACCTGAGGAAATTGCCGATCAAAGCTAAGCCGAGCCTCTGGCTTTTTTCGGGATGAAACTGCACGCCGACGAGATTGTCGCGGGCGACCGCCGCGGTCAGCGGCGCGCCATAGTCGGTCGTCGCCAGGACGTGTTCAGGCGCCGACGGCGTGAGCTGAAACGAGTGCACGAAATAGGCGTGCAATCCGCGCTCGCCGGTCGGCACGCCGGCAAAGAGCGGATGCTCGCGACTGAGCGTCAGCGTGTTCCAGCCCATGTGGGGGATTTTCAATGAAGGATCGGCGGGCGCGATCGCCGCAACGTCGCCGGGAATCCAGCCGAGCCCCGGCCATTCGCCATGCTCGAGGCCGCGCGCGCCCATAAGCTGCATCCCTACGCAAATCCCGAGGAACGGCTGGCCGCGGCCGATGACCGCCTCCTGCAGGGCGGCGTAAAGGCCCTCGATCGCCATAAGGCCGCGACGGCAATCGGCGAAAGCGCCGACGCCGGGCAGAACGACGCGTTCGGCGGCGCGCACGACGCCAGGATCGCTGGTGACGCGAATATCGGCCGGCCCCTGCGATTCGCGCGCCGCGCGCTCAAAGGCTTTCAAGGCGGAATGAAGATTGCCCGACCCGTAGTCGATGATCGCCGTCGTCAAGGAGCGGGCTCCCGGGCGGCGTCTTCCTTTGCGACGGGGAGCCGCCGGTGAAAGAACGCCGCCTCGGCCTCGTCGATGTCGTCGCCGATGACGAGGTCCTGCTCGACATAGCCGCGACGCGCCAAATTCCAGCCGACGAGCCGCTCTCCTTCGAAGCCGAGCCAGACCGCGAGCGCGAAGGTGAGCCATGATATGGCGTCGCGCGAGATCCGCATTTTCCAGGCAAGAAGCGATAAGGCGACGAGCAACAGCGTCCACAGGCCGGCGACGATCCAGGCCCGGCGCCAGGCAAGCCAGAACGGGCCGAAAAGCATGGCCGGCCAGGAAAAACCGTCGCGCAGGAACATGATCTTATCTGGCGTGGGAAGCGCGCCCGACGCCGTTCGTGGAAAATGAACAGTGAATATGGCCATCGGCCGTCCCCTCCTCGGCGTCACGCGCCTGTTGTCAGGCGGTGAGCGTTCCCTTGGTGGAGGGCGCTTCGCCCGGCGAACGGCGCGGATCGATCGCGACCGCCTTGCCGAACGCCCGCGCGAAGCCCTTGAAGGCGCTTTCGGCGATATGATGGCTGTTGACGCCGCGCAGGCATTCGATGTGCAGCCCGACGCGGGCCTGAACCGCGAAAGCCTGAAAGAATTCGCGCATCAGCTCCGTGTCGAAGTCGCCAATCCGTTGAGCCGGGAAGGAAACGTCGTAAACGAGAAACGGTCTGCCGGAAACGTCCACGACGACGCGGGTCAACGCCTCATCGAGCGGCACATGGGCGTCGCCATAGCGCGAAATGCCTTTGCGGTCGCCGAGCGCGCGATCCGCCGCCTGGCCGATGGCGATGCCCACGTCCTCGACCGTGTGATGGCCGTCGATATGCAGATCGCCCTTGGCGCGCACTGTCAGATCCAGCGGCGCATGACGGGCGATCTGGTCGAGCATATGATCGAAAAAGCCCAAGCCCGTCGAAATCTCCGAACGGCCGGCCCCATCGAGGTCGACTGCCACGGAAATCTTCGTTTCCTTCGTGTTGCGCTCGATCGTCGCGCTGCGCATGTCCTGCCTTTTTGCGGGCTCCGCCGGCGATACCGGCGACTGTGGCCGAAGCGGCCGGTTTGTAACAATTCCGTCCTTGATAAGCCACCCGAGCCGCTTCCGCGTCAACCGCCCGAGCCGCTTCCAAGTCAACGAGAAGCGAGATACGCGCCAACGAACGCCTCGTGTCCGCAGATCGGAAACAAAGCGAAAAATGGTCCTTCGGTTTGGGTAGATTCCCTCCCCAAGCGCGACCACGGCAATTTGTCCGACGCCCTATAACGCTTATAGCTTGGCGAAAATGTCCTAAGAAGCCGCCTCCAAGCGCAAAATGCCGCATCCGCCAGGACTTCGGTCGGCCGGCCAAACGGCGGAGGGCGAGGCGAGGAGACGAGAAAACATGCGCGTAAGAATCTTTTCTGGCCTCGTTGCGACGGCGCTGGCCGCTCAACCGGCGAGCGCCGAAACTTGGCGGGACGGCTTCGTGTCGCGCGTCGAAGCGCTGGCGCTTATCCAAACGCTGAACGCCTCGCTGCTCGCAAGCCGCAGCGCGACCGCAACGTTGGAGAAATGGTGCGCCGATCACAAAATGTCCGCGGAGCCTAAGATCGTTGCGCGCCGCGTTTCGGGAGCCGAGAAGCCGCCGAGCGAGGAGACGCGCCGCCGGCTCGATGTCGGAGAAAATGAGCGGGTGAAATACCGCCGCGTGCAGCTTGCCTGCGGCGAACATGTGCTGTCGGAAGCCGACAATTGGTATGTGCCGGGGCGGCTTTCGGACGAAATGAACCGCGCCTTGGAGATGACGGAAACGCCCTTTGGCAAGGCGATCGCCCCGCTTCAGCCCTTCCGTCGCACGATCGAGATGAAGCTGCGCTGGTCGCCGCTTCCCGACGGTTGGGAGGTCGCCGCGACCGCCGCCTCGCCGGGCCAGGCGAGCGGCGCTCTTTCCATTCCACACGATCTCTTCGAGCACACGGCGGTGGTTTATGCGCGCGATCAACGTCCCCTGTCCGAAGTGCATGAGACTTATACGCGCGAGATTTTGGAATTTCCCGCGCCCGGTTCGCCGGGCGAGTGACCGCGCCGCGGCGGGCCGCCGCCGCGCCGCACTTGCTCAAATCGGCGCAGAACCTTACATCGGCTGAACGCCTCAGGCTGGATACGGCGAATGGATAGCGAACAAAACCGCGCGGCGGCGATGCATGCGACGACGATTATTCTCGTTAAGAAAGCGGGAGAAACGGTGATCGCCGGCGACGGTCAGGTCAGCCTCGGTCAGACGATCATGAAGGGCAACGCCAAGAAAGTGCGCCGCCTCGGCAAGGGCGACGTCATCGCCGGTTTCGCCGGCGCCACCGCCGACGCCTTCACGCTCTTTGAACGGCTTGAATCGAAGCTCGAACAATATCCCGGACAATTGATGCGCGCCTGCGTCGAACTCGCCAAGGACTGGCGGATGGACCGCTATTTGCGGCGCCTGGAGGCGATGATGCTCGTCGCGGACAAGAGCGTTGGCCTCGTGCTCACCGGCTCTGGCGACGTTCTGGAGCCGGAAGCGACTGACGAAGGCGCGGTAGCCGCCATCGGTTCGGGCGGAAATTACGCGCTCGCGGCGGGACGCGCCCTACTCGATTCGCCGCTCGACGCCGAAACCATCGCGCGGCGGGCGATGGTTATCGCTTCCGAGATTTGCGTCTACACCAACCAGAATGTGGTGGTGGAGAAGATTTAAGGCAGTCGGCAATGGAATGATACGACTGCCAACCGCCGACTGCCGACCGCCGCCGAAGGAACCCCCCATGGCCGATTTCTCGCCGCGCGAGATCGTTTCCGAACTCGATCGCTTTATCGTTGGGCAAAACGACGCGAAGCGCGCCGTCGCCATCGCGCTGCGCAATCGCTGGCGCCGGTTGCAGTTGGAAGGCCAGATGCGCGAAGAGGTGCTGCCCAAGAACATCCTCATGATCGGCCCGACAGGCTGCGGCAAGACCGAGATCGCGCGACGCCTCGCCCGTCTCGCCAATGCGCCATTCCTGAAAGTCGAAGCGACGAAATTCACCGAAGTCGGCTATGTCGGCCGCGATGTTGAACAGATCGTGCGCGATCTCATCGAGGTCGCCATCGTGATGGTCAAGGAGCGCCGCCGCAAGGACGTGGAGGCGCGCGCGCAACAGGCCGCCGAAGAGCGCACGCTCGACGCGCTGGTCGGGCCCGCCTCCTCGCCCAGCACGCGCGAAACCTTCCGCCGAAGGCTTCGCAGCGGCGAACTCGACGACAAGGAGATCGAAATCGAGCTCACTCAGTCGGGCTCCTCGATGCCGATGTTCGAACTGCCCAACATGCCCGGCGCGAGCGTCTCGGCCTTTTCGCTCGGCGATATTTTCGGCAAGGCGATGCAACGAGGCAAGCCGCGCAAGCTCTCCGTGAAGGAGGCGCAGGCGCCGCTCGTCGCCGAGGAAAGCGAAAAGCTGATCGACCAGGAGGCGAGCGTCCGCGAGGCGATTCACGAGGTGGAGAACAACGGCATCGTCTTCATCGACGAGATGGATAAGATTTGCGCGCGCGAGGGGCGCGGCGGCGCCGATGTTTCGCGCGAAGGCGTGCAGCGCGATCTCCTGCCGCTCATCGAGGGCACGACGGTCGCGACGAAACACGGTACGGTGAAGACGGATCACGTGCTGTTTATCGCTTCCGGCGCCTTCCATGTGGCGAAGCCTTCCGACCTTCTGCCGGAACTCCAGGGGCGCCTGCCGATTCGCGTCGAGCTCGCCTCGCTCAATGAAGATGATTTCCGTCGCATTCTGACCGAAACCGAAGCCTGCCTGACGAAACAATACTCCGCGCTGATGGGCACCGAGGGGGTGACGCTCGAATTCGCGCCTTCCGCCGTCGACGCCATCGCCAAAGTCGCCGTGCAGGTGAACACTTCCGTCGAGAACATCGGCGCGCGGCGCCTGCAAACGGTGATGGAGCGCGTGCTCGACGACATAAGCTTTTCTGCGTCCGACCGCGCCGGCGACAGAATCGTCATCGACGGGGCCTATGTCGAGGAGCACATCGGCGATCTGGCGAAAAACAGGGATCTGAGCCGGTTTATTTTGTGACGTGACTCAGGGGGCGCTTAATTCCATCTCGCCAACGGCAAGCTTGCGCCCGCGCGCGCTTCCCGCCATAAGACCGGCAAAACTCAAGAACCTTGGCCGCTCCCATGTCCACCTTCTCTCAGCGCGTCTTTTCGGGCGTGCAGTCCACCGGCAATCTGCATCTCGGCAACTATCTCGGCGCGATCGTCAAATTCGTCGAGCTGCAGAAGCGCTTCGACTGCATCTATTGCGTCGTCGACCTGCATGCGATCACCGTCCCTCAGGATCCGATTGCGCTGAAGGCGAATACGCGGGAAATCGCCGCCGCCTTCATCGCCTGCGGCATCGACCCCAAGGAAAACATCGTCTTCAATCAGAGCCAGGTGCCGGAACACGCCGAACTCGCCTGGGTGCTAAATTGCGTCGCGCGCATCGGCTGGCTCAATCGCATGACCCAGTTCAAGGACAAGGCCGGCAAGGATCGCGAGAACGCCTCCATGGGCCTGCTCGACTATCCGGTGCTGATGGCCGCCGATATTTTGATCTATCGCGCGACGCATGTGCCGGTCGGCGACGACCAGAAACAGCATCTCGAACTCGCGCGCGACATCGCCCAGAAGTTCAACAACGACTTCGCCGAGTCGATCGCGCGCAATGGATTTGGCGAGGCCTTCTTTCCCCTGCCCGAGCCGCTGATCTCCGGCCCCGCGACGCGAGTGATGAGTCTGCGCGACGGCACGAAGAAAATGTCGAAATCGGACGCCTCCGACTATTCGCGCATCAATCTCTCCGACGACGCCGATCAGATCGCGCAGAAGGTCAAGAAGGCGAAAACCGATCCGGACGCTTTGCCCTCCGAAGAAAAGGGGCTCGAAGGACGCCCCGAGGCCGACAATCTCGTCGGCATATTCGCGGCGCTTTCCGGACGCGGCAAGGCGGATGTGCTCGGCGAATTCGGCGGCGCCAATTTCTCGACCTTCAAGAATGCGCTCGTCGATCTCGCCGTCGCCAAGCTCGCGCCGATCACCGACAGGATGCGCCGCATTCGCGAGGATGAGTCCTATGTCGACGGCGTGCTGCGCGACGGCGCCGAACGCGCCCGCGCGATCGCCCGCGAGAACATGAATGCGGTGAAGGATATCGTGGGATTTTTGCGGTAAACGGGTACTATCCGTCGTTCAACTCCTGTAGCAGCCGTTCGGCTTCGAGTTTGAGCGGCGCAAGTTCGTTCGCGATGACATCCCAAACGAGAAAGAGATCGACGCCCCAATAGGCATGAATCAGCCGATTTCGGAAAGCCACTATTCTTTTCCACGGCGTCGGCGTCGCAGCGCGAAGCTCAGGCGAAAGTCTGTTTGTGGCCTCGCCAATAATCTCGAAATTGCGAATGACGGCGTCTTGAATCATTCTCTCATTGAGAAATAATTCCTTGCCCCCGACCACAAAAGTTTCGATGGCGTGGATGCTATCGAGAATATGTTCGAGATAAAGACGATCCGATCTCACAAAGTAAGGCTTTCCCTATCTATGAGCGGCTTGAGATAGGGACTAATCCCTCGCGAGGTAATCAGGTCGACTTTCCGACCGATCAGCGCCTCAAGCTCTTCTGCGAGCGCCAGAAATTCCGCAAAACCCCGATCCTCGGCGAGATCGATCAATATGTCGACGTCGCTCGATGGCGTTTCCGCTCTTCGCGCCACCGACCCAAAAAGCCTGAGATTCGACGCGCCATGGCGCTCCGCCGCTCGGAGGAGATCAACGCGTTTTTCCAGCAATGTGTCGAGCAGCGGCATTTCTTACCTCTTCCACAGCACTATAGCAGATATCTTCTAACCGAGCGCTGAAGGCTTCGGTCCGCCACTCGCCCAATCGAGCAGTTGGACGGTATGGACGACTGGGATTACCGCGCCCGATCTGATCTGAACAATACAGCCGATATTGCCTGCGGCGACGATATCAGGCGCGACGCTCTCGATATTGGCGACCTTTCGAGAACGCAACTCTCCCGCGAGCTTCGGCTGCAGCACATTATAGGTTCCCGCCGAACCACAGCAGATATGGCCTTCCGGAACGTCGACGACCTCAAAGCCTGCCACGCGGAGCAGTGCGACTGGCTCTTGCGATATTTTCTGCCCGTGTTGCAGAGAACAAGCCGAATGATAGGCCACGCGATGCCTAGGCGCGTCGCCCGTCGGCGCAAAGCCGATCTTTGACAAAAGCTCGGTCACGTCTTTTGCGATCGACGAAATATGCGCCGCCCTGTCCGCGAGAGTCGGATCGTTGCGGAACATATGACCATAGTCTTTCACGCTGGTCCCGCAGCCTGAGGCGTTGATGACAATATGATCGAGTCCGCCGGAGTCGATTTCGCGCGACCAGGCTTCGACATTGGCGCGCGCATACCGCAGCGACTCATCGCGTTTCCCGAGATGATGCGGCAGCGCCCCGCAGCAGCCGGCGCCCTTCGCAACCACGACGTCGACGCCATGGCGCGTGAGAAGCCGCAACGTCGCCTCATTGATCGACGTGTCGAGAACCGTCTGAACGCAGCCGGTGAGCAGCGCGACGCGCTTCTTACGGGCGCCTTGCGCCACGAAGACCTGCGGCGAGTCGACGCTTGAAGCGGGCGGAATCCGCGCCGGCGCGAGCGCGAGCACCGCCGCGATACGGCGCGGGGCGAAACGCGCCAAGGGGCGAAGCGCCGCCGCGAGACGAAACAGCGGACGCGCAAGCGCAGGCC
The DNA here is from genome assembly GCA_050174515.1 of Methylocystis sp. Lineage (GTDB taxonomy): Bacteria > Pseudomonadota > Alphaproteobacteria > Rhizobiales > Beijerinckiaceae > Methylocystis. The sequence continues at coordinate 258 of JBFXJV010000028.1, read as the reverse complement.
GCGGCAATGTATAAGCGAGCGCCGCGCGCATCGCGCGCTCCGCCCAGGGCCGCTCAAATGTTTTCTCAATATGCGCGCGGGCGTGATCGACGAGATGCATAAAATGTACGCTCGACGGGCATGTCGTCATGCAGGAGAGACACGACAGGCAGCGATCAACATGACGAGCGGTGTGCGCGTCGGCCGGTCGTTCCTTCTCGAACATGTCCTTGATGAGATAGATGCGCCCGCGGGGACCGTCGAGTTCGTCGCCGGTAA
>JBFXJV010000027.1:0-16344 GCA_050174515.1 Methylocystis sp. | reverse complement strand
GGGAACTCGTCTAGCATGTCGCATGAGGACTTTTCGAGAGACCGTTCGGCCCCCATGGGATCCGATCGATCATTCGGATTCGTGATCGCCGCGGCGATCGCGATCATCAGCACGCTGCCGCTTTGGCGCGGCGAGACGCCTCACTACTGGGGCCTCGCCGCAGCGCTCGGCTTCGCCGCCGCGGCGTTCCTCGTCCCGGCGAAATTGCGGCCGCTGAACCGGCTGTGGTTCAAGCTTGGCTTGGCGCTGCACAAGATCACCAACCCGATCATCATGGGCTTTCTGTTTTTTGGCGTGATCCTGCCGATTGCGCTGCTGTTCCGGGCGCTTCGCGCCGACCCGCTCAAGCTTTCGTTCGATAAGAACGCGAGTTCCTACTGGACCATGCGCAACACGCCTGACGAGGCGAGCGACATGAGCAAGCAGTTCTGAGGAGAGAGAAAAATGAGTTTTCTGCTCGAGCTTTGGGACTATCTGAAAACCCGAAAGAAATACTGGATGGCGCCGGTGCTGGTCATCATGCTGCTGATCGGCGCGCTGATCGTTCTCCAAGGCACCGCAGTCGCTCCGTTCATCTACACGCTCTTCTAAATCGCGATGCGGATACTTGGCATCTCCGCCTTCTACCACGACAGCGCAGCCGCCGTGGTGGAGGATGGCGAAATCATCGCCGCCGCTCAGGAAGAACGGTTCTCGCGCAAAAAGCACGACTCCCGCTTTCCGCGACATGCGATCGATTATTGTCTTCAAGCCGCGCGCGCTACGCCTGACGACATCGACTTCGTCGCCTTCTACGATAAGCCGTTCGTCAAATTCGAGCGACTGCTCGAAACATATGTCGCCTTTGCGCCGCGCGGATTTCAATCCTTCAAAATGGCGCTGCCGCTGTGGCTGCGGGAAAAGCTATTCCAGAAATCGCTGCTGCTCAAAGAGATGAAGGCCTATTCGGCCGATGTCGACTGGGCGGCGAGGCTGCTGTTCGCCGAACATCACTTCAGTCACGCCGCCAGCGCGTTTTATCCCTCTCCCTTCAAGGACGCGATCGTTCTGACGATGGATGGGGTCGGCGAATGGGCGACGACGTCGGTCGCCTTCGGCGACGACAATCAACTGACGATGCAGCGCGAACTTCGCTTCCCCCATTCGCTGGGCCTGCTGTATTCGGCTTTCACCTACTATACTGGGTTCAAGGTGAACTCCGGCGAATACAAGCTGATGGGCCTTGCCCCCTACGGCGAGCCACAATACGCAGACCTGATCCTGGATCATCTCATCGACCTCAAGCAGGACGGCACCTTCCGGCTCGATCAGTCATATTTCGACTATTGCACCGGATTGCGGATGACCAATGCGAAGTTCGATGCGCTTTTTGGCGGGCCGGCGCGCAAGCCGGACGAACTGCTGACGCAACGCCATATGGATATCGCCGCCTCGATACAGGCGGTCACCGAGGAGATTGTCCTCAGACTGACCCGCGGGCTCGCTCAAGAGACGGGAGCCAGAAACCTTTGTCTGGCCGGCGGCGTCGCGCTTAATTGCGTCGCTAACGGGAAGCTTCTGCGCGACGGCAGCTTCGATCAAATCTGGATTCAGCCTGCGGCCGGAGACGCCGGCGGCGCGCTCGGCGCGGCGCTCGCCGCCTACTACCACCACAAGCAAAATCCGCGCAGCGTCAACGGCGCCGGCGACGCCATGCGCGGCTCCTATCTCGGCCCGTCATTCTCGCAGGCCGAGATCGAAAGCCGGCTGCAGGCCGTCGGCGCCAAATTCGAGACAATGGCGGAAGGCGATCTGATCGAGGCGACGGCGCGGGATCTCGCGGCCGAGCGCGCCGTCGGCTGGTTCCAGGGCCGAATGGAATTCGGGCCGCGCGCTCTTGGCGGACGATCGATCCTCGGTGACCCGCGTTCGGCCACGATGCAGAAAACCCTCAATCTGAAAATCAAATATCGCGAGTCTTTTCGTCCCTTCGCGCCCTCGGTGCTGCGCGAGGATGTCGCCGACTGGTTCGAACTCGACGGCGATTCCCCTTACATGCTGCTCGTCGCCGATGTCGCGGAAAAGCATCGTCTTACAATGACCGCCGAGCAGCAGGCCCTGTTCGGCATCGACAAGCTGAATGTGCCGCGCAGCGCCATACCCGCCGTGACTCACGTCGACTATTCGGCGCGAGTCCAGACGGTGCATAAGGAGACGAATCCGCGCTATTATGCACTGCTGTCGACCTTCAAGCAAATGACCGCCTGCCCCGTGCTGGTCAATACGAGCTTTAATGTGCGCGGCGAACCCATCGTCTGCACGCCTGAGGACGCATTCGGCTGTTTCATGGGCACGGAAATGGACGCCCTGGCGATCGGCGATTGTTATCTGCGCAAGGAAGACCAGGATGCTTCGCTTAAGCACGACTATAAGGAGAAGTTCGAACTCGATTAGAGTCGAGCATTTATCAATCGAGTAGATTAGATGGGTTCGGTCTGCTGCGCCGATAGGATGGCGACCGCCTTCGGCGTCCAGTCTTAACCGCCCGTATCGCTCCATTGAGCGCGCGGCGGCCGCATGCGAAATGCGCCACGCTCCGGGAGCCGCGAGAAATAACTTCTATTTTGCGCCCACCCGTGTAACGCCGGCGACGAAGGACGCGGTCAGCATGCCCGGGGTCGAATGCGCCTGGCCGCATCTTCCCTGCCGGTCCACGATAATGAGGCCGCCCTGGCCGTTCGCCTTGGCGAAGAGATAGCGTATCGCCTCATGCGCGGCCTCCTCAGCTTGCATGGCGCGAAACTCCACGAAAAAACTGGCGGTCCGCGCCAGCGACGTGCGGATGAAATCCTCGCCGACGCCCGTGCATGAGACGGCGCAACTGGCGTTGTCGGCGAATGTCCCGGCGCCGATGATCGGCGAATCGCCGACCCGGCCGCTGAGCTGATTGACGACGCCGCCGGTCGACGTCGCCGCCGCAAGGTCGCCGTTTCGATCACGCGCAACGGCGCCGACTGTGCCGAGTTTCCCATCGGCGACGCCCGAATGATCGAGCGTGATCGCGCGCTCGCGCTTGGCTTTCGCCAACTGCGCGACGCGTTCTTGCGTTTTGAAGTAATCCTCGCCTTCGAGCCTCAACCGCCGCTCGCACGCGAAGCGTTCGGCGCCCTCGCCGACGAGCATCACATGGCCGCTTTTTTCCATGACCTCATAGGCAAGACGCGCCGGATTTCTTACGCCGCGAACCGCAGCTACCGCGCCGGCCTTAAGTGTTCGGCCATCCATCACCGACGCATCGCACAGGACGTCGCCATCCGCGTTCAGCACCGAACCCCGACCGGCGTTGAACAGAGGGTCGTCTTCAAGCAGAGCGACGCAATGGACCACAGCGTCGAGCGCCGACGAGCCCGCCGCCAATAGGCCCGCGCCCGACTCGACGATCGCACGCAATGAGGGCTCGTAGCGCTGCGGGTCGCGAATCGCGCCGGCGCCGCCGTGGATCATCAGCGAGCAGTCCATCGTGATTAACTCGCCGCTTGCCGCTTTATCGAAGGATTGCGCTATATTCTCGCACGCCACGAATTTCGGGTGAACGCCATGCGCAATACATTGCTCGTTTCCTTGATCTTCGCCGCGCTCGCGGCGCCAGCGGCGTCGGAAACGTCGATCATAGGCCAAAAGGATGGAAAGGACATCGTCACCGTGCGCGTCGACCAAGCGACGCGGTCCAAGCAGGACCTGCCTTTCTTTCCTGGAATCTCCACAAAGACCGTGGGCTCAAAGGGCCTGTCGTTGCTTAAAGTGGTGATTCCCCCAGGCGGTAAGGCGGAAGCCCATATCCATAAGGGTCACGAATCCGCGATCTATCTTTTGCAAGGCCGCGTCGAGACGCGCTATGGAGAACATCTCGAAAAAAGCATCGTGAATGTCGCTGGAGATTTCATCTTTATTCCACCGGACGTGCCCCATCAGCCGGTAAACGTCAGCGACAGCGAGCCAGCTATCGCGATTGTCGCTCGCACTGACGGGAACGAACAGGAGAACGTCATCCTCTACCCAACAAAAAGATAGAACATTATCCATCGGCGCATTATTGGCGTCGAGCTGCGCATGACTCGCTTTCGAGGGGCGGCGTCGCCAATCGGAATCTCTGGAGCGCGCCGGCTAAGCTACGCGAGAGGCGTTGCGCTCGAAGAACAGCGCCTGGCTGATCGTGGCCTTAACCGTATCCACCTTGTAGGGTTTGCTGATGAGAAAGGCAGGCTCCGGCCGCTCTCCGGTCAGCAGCCGTTCCGGAAATGCTGTAATGAAAATGACCGGGGCGTCAAAGCTTTCGAGCAATTCGTTGACGGCGTTCAGCCCTGAACTGCCGTCCGCGAGCTGAATGTCGGCGAGGATCAGCCCCGGGCGCTGACGTTTGGCGAGTTCGCGCGCTTCCTCATGCGTGCGCGCGACGCCGATTACGCGATGGCCGAGGTCACGCGCGATGAATTCGATGTCCTGCGCAATCAGCGACTCGTCCTCGATAATGAGCACATCCGTCGCGACGCGTTCGGCGATTTCTCGGCCGGCTTCTCTCACGAGCGCTTCGACCTCTGCTTCGGTCACGCCAAGAATCGCGGCGGCGTCCGCAACTGAGAAGCCTTCAACCGTGCGCAGCAAAAAGGCCTGCCGCGAACGTGGCGTCAGCATGCTGATGTTGCGCTGCGCTGCCGAAATTTCGTCGGTGGGCGACGTTTCGGTGTTCAGTCGGATCGACGACCAGGAAGCCATGAACAGATGGTAAAGTCCGACTTTTGGCGACATATTCGTGGGGAAATCGTCCGGGTCCGACACCAGAGCCTCAAGCGTGGCGACAACGTAAGCGTCGCCGCTTTTTTGCGAGCCGCAAAGCGCCCGAGCGAAGCGACGCAAATAAGGCAAGTGCACCGCGATTTCACGCGAAAGATTCATCGCTTCATCCTGTTGACGACAACAAGGGCGAAGCCGATTTCGCCCGGTTTGATAAGTCGCGGCTATGTTTGCTTGCGCTAACGGAACAATTAGTGTTCCTACGCGTTCGAACAAGGGAGGTCGTCGTGCACGACCGCGCCGAATTCGGGCGGCCAGTCGCGGGGGGAACTCGGGCGGAATGAGCCAACGCGAAAACCAGGACGACAAAGTCGCCCCCCGCCGCGACGCGGAATCAAATGCGCATAGGGCCGCCGAAGGCGGCGAGAATGACATCGACGGCGCCAACATAGACGGCGTCGAGCTGGATCCAAAGATTCAGGCTCAACTCGGCCACGTGTTTCGAGCCTATTGCGACGATCTTATACATCAACCGATTCCAGACAAATTTGCTGTGCTGCTGGCCAAGCTGGAAGCGAAACAGCGCGAAAAAAAATGACCGAAAGCTCCTTTGGAGATCAGATCGTGGCGCAGATGCCCTATCTCCGCGCCTTCGCCATTTCGCTTTGCGGTTCGCATAGTCTCGCCGACGACTTGGTTCAGGACGCTCTGGTCAAGGCCTGGTCGCACGCCGACTCATTCCAGCCGAATACGAACCTGCGCGCCTGGCTCGTGACCATTCTGCGCAACACCTATTTTTCGAGCTATCGTAAGCGGTCGCGGGAAGTGCAGGACAGCGACAATGTGCTGGCCCAGCAGATCCCCGTAAAGGGCGGTCAGGAGTCGGCCCTGACCCTCGCCGACGTTCAGGCGGCGTTGGACAGGCTTGCCCCCGAGCACAAGGAAATCCTGCTGATGATCGGGATCGCCGAGCTTTCCTATGAGGAAGCTTCGGAGATTTGCGGCGTCGCCATCGGCACGGTGAAGAGCCGGTTGAATCGGGCCCGCGCCAAACTCGCCGAGCATTTGGGCCTGCTTACGCCAAGCGACATCGATACCGATCCCACCGTCTCGGACCTCGCCGCGCGACCGCCGTCGCAGGCGATTTAGCGGACCCCGGCCTCTCGTGGGTATGCGCCGGGAAGTATCTGCTCTATTTGAAGTTTGCGCTTGGCGGACTCTCCCAGCAATCGGCGGCGTCAATGACAGAAGGCTGTGAAGGACAATATTTCCAGCCGTGTCCATGGACGGCCAAGGCCGCAGCGGTCGCGCCCGCGTCCGCGCGCCCTCCGGCCGCGAGCCTTTTTTTGCTGTCGCTAATGTCGGAGGCTTTCGCCGCAGTTGACGGATCGATAAGCGCTGACGTCTGGCTCGACGTCGTCGGCGCCCTCGCCATAGCTCTGGCCGCCGCCCTTACGGCGATCTTCTGGCTGGTGCGACGGCGCCGCGAAACGCAAAAGGCGCAAATTGAACTCGCCGAACTCTCCCTAGCGGTGGAAGCGAGCAGCGCCTCGGATTGGCGCGACACCGGAATCCCGGAGGTCGACGCCATTGCGCACAGCCTTCAGGAAATCGACGAGCGCATGCGAGAAAAGCGCAAGAAATTGTTCGAGTTGAACGACCTGCTGACGAAAAGCTCGACGGTCGTCGGCCGAGCCGGAGCCAATCTGCAACTGCGTGCGCTGCTCGACGCCATGCCGGTTGGAATCCTGATTGCTGAAGCGCCCAGCGGACGCATTGTTGAAGCCAACCGCGTCATGGAAGCGATCCTGCGTCGGCCCGTTCGCTATTTGGAAAGCACGGCAAGCTACAGAGAAAGGGACGCCGTCCATCCGGACGGCCGACCTGTCACGAGCGAGGAATATCCGCTCGCCCGCGCGCTTGCCGGCGAAGATCATCCGCAACTCGAATGCAAGATCGAGCGCGGCGACGGCGCCCGTGTCTGGATCAACATTGTCGGCGCGCCGATCCGCAACGACCAAGGCGCGATCATCGGCGCAATCGTCGCCGTCACTGACGTAAACGACCTCAAGAACGCAGAAATTCACAGCCAGATGATGAACCGCGAGTTACATCATCGCGTGAATAATTCGCTCGCGATGATTCAGGGCATCGCCAATATCACGGCGCGCACGGCGCAGGATTTTTCGAGTTTTCAGCAAGGATTCTCCAACCGCGTGCAATGCTTAAGCCGCATCTCCACGCTGCTCACGCAGACATCATGGGAGCGCACGCCGCTCAGAGACCTGGTGCGTGTCGCGCTGTCCTGCGGCAGCCACGATCATGGCGACCGCATCTCGATATCGGGCGTAGATTTGGAGTTGCGTTCCGCGGTCGCTTCGGCGCTGGGCCTGGCGCTCAACGAATTGCTCGCCAACGCGGAACAGCACGGCGCGCTCTCGGACGAGGACGGCCGCGTCTCGCTTAATTGGCGTGTCGATCATGAAGGGGATCGACCGCATCTGATCTTGAACTGGACGGAGACGGACGGGCCAATCGTCGAAAACCCGCAGCAGACGGGCGTCGGGCATTTCTTGATCACGAATGTGCTCGCGCGCCAAATGGGCGGCGACGTCAAACTCTCCTATCGCCCCGAAGGCCTGCAGGCTGAAATATCAGCGGAAATTTGACGACGGCCTGATCCCGCGGCGCACCGGTCAGGCGGGCTCCTGCGGCGTCACCTTGAGAGCGGTGACGCGGTTCCTGATCTTGCGCATCACCTCGAAGCGGAAGCCGTGATAGGTAAAGACCTGCCCGGCTTCAGGAATCGCTCCCGCCTCGTGAATCACCAGGCCGGCGATCGTGGTCGCTTCCTCATCGGGCAATTCCCAATCCATGACGCGGTTTAAATCGCGCACCGGCACGGCGCCGTCGACCAACACCGATCCGTCGGGCTGCGGGCGCACGCCCTGAACGGCGAGATCATGCTCGTCGCGAATGTCGCCGACGATCTCCTCGAGTATGTCTTCAAGCGTGACGAGTCCCATCACCTCGCCATATTCGTCAACGACCAGAGCGAAATGGGTCTTGCGCTTCAGAAAGGCTTCGAGCTGATCCTCTAGCGTCGTCGCCTCGGGCACAAACCAGGGCGCGAACATCACCTCGTCGACGCTGATTTTCGAGGCGTCGCCGCCGGCGGCGTTCAGCGCCCGCAGCATGTCCTTCGAATGCAGAACGCCAATAAAATTGTCCGGTCGTTCGCGCCAAAGCGGCATGCGGGTGAACGGCGACGACAACACCTCGCGCACGATTTGCGCCGGCGGCAGGCTGGCATCGATCGTGCGCATCTTGGTGCGGTGGATCATCACGTCCGAAACATGCAGCACCTGTAAATCGAGGACGCCGCCGAACATGTCGCGCGCGGAGCGTTCGACATTGCCTTCTTCATGCAAAATGTCGACGGCGCTTTTCAATTCGTCATAAGGCGAAAGCACCGTTCGACCGTGGCCGACTTCGACGCCGGTCAGCTTCAATACCATGAGCACGACATATTCGACGCCGGCGAGGAGCGGACCAACGATGCGCACGAAAGGCGCGATAAATTGCGCGACGCGCAGAGACGTCTCATCGGGATGATTGATCGCCAGCGTCTTCGGCAAAACCTCGGCGAATACCAACAGCACCACCGTCATGATGATGGTCGCGTAGATCGCGCCATTGTCCCCCGCGACGACGACGAGCACGCTCGTCGTGAAAGCGGAGCCGCCGATATTGACCAGCGTGCCGCCAAGCAGCAGCGCGGCGATCATCCGGTTGCGCTGGCGCAGCAGGCGGTTCACCGCCGCGGCGCGCTTGTCGCCCTCCTTTTCGAGCGAGTGCATCCTTGCGTGCGAGGCGGCGGTGAGCGCCGTCTCCGACCCCGCAAAGAACGCCGAAAGGAAGACGCAGATCGCGACGATGACAACCGCAGTCCAAACGTCGACCTGCGGCGCGCCGGTTTCAAGGCCATGCATGGGACTATGTCCGCTTCAACTCGTCCTTAAGAAAATCAAGCGTCTCAGCGGCGTCCACGGATTTTTCGATGAACGCCTCGCCGATGGCGCGCAGTAGAACAAAGGTCAGAGCGCCGCGCTCGACCTTCTTATCCTGATACATCGCGTCGAGAATCGCCTGCGCGTCATCGCTCCAATCCGGAATGTCGCGGATTTTGGCAGGCAGCCCGACGGATTTGAGATGGCGTTCGAGCCGCTCCGCGACGGCGGCGGCGCACAGGCCGCGGCGCGCCGAAAAACGCGCCGCGCACACTAGCCCGATCGCGACGCCCTCGCCATGAACGAGGCGGGCGCTGTCATAGCCGGTCAGGCGCTCGAAGGCGTGGCCGAAGGTGTGGCCCAGGTTGAGAAGCGCCCGCTCGCCCTGCTCCGTTTCGTCGCGCCCGACGATCGTCGCCTTCGTCTCGCAGCTCACCGCGATCGCGCAGATCTGCTCCGCCTGACTGTGGAAAACGGCGTCCGAGTCGGCTTCGAGCCAGTCGAAGAAGCGGGCGTCGCCGATAAGGCCATATTTCACGATTTCGGCATAGCCGGCGCGAAATTCGCGCGGCGGCAATGTCCGCAGCGCATCGACGTCGGCGAGAACCAGCGACGGCTGATGGAAGGCGCCGATGAGATTCTTGCCATGCCGGGAATTGATGCCGGTCTTGCCGCCAACCGATGAATCGACCTGCGACAGGAGCGTCGTCGGAATTTGTACGAAGCGCGAGCCGCGGCGCACGCTCGCGGCGACAAAACCCGCAAGATCGCCGACGACGCCGCCGCCGAGCGCGACGATCAGATCGCGCCTCTCGATCCTGGCTGCCAGCACGTCGTCGCAGACGCGGCCAAAGACCGAAAGCGACTTCGACGCCTCACCCGGCGGAACGATGATGGTCGTCGTGCGCAGACCGGCGTTTTTCAGACTCTGTTCGACTGTCGGAAGATGCAGTCTCGCGACGTTCTCATCGGTTATGACGGCGCAAGCGGCGCCAGGAGCGATCCCTGCAATGTGGTCGCCGGCGCGCTGCAGCAGCCCGTCGCCGATTATGATGTCGTAGGAGCGCCCGCCAAGAGCGACCCGTACGGTCTCCTGACGGGCGGATTCTTCGCCTTCCGCGCGTGCTGGATAGAGATGAGTCATGGCCCTGGCGAAACCTTTGCTTTGCGCGCGCCGTCTGAGTTCTTCCAACCTCGGCAATTCGGCGGCGAGAAGGGCGAGCGTGTCGTCCGCCATCGCGTCCTGCGGAATTTCTCCCGACTCGACGCGAAGATCGGCCAATTCGTATAGCGGGCGTCGCGCCTCCATCAACTTGCGCAGGGTTTCCTCCGGATCGTCTGTCTGCAGCAACGGCCGATCGTTCTTGCGGCGCACGCGCTTCATCAGGATTTTGAGATCGGCGTCGAGCCAAATGGATACGCCCCGCTCGGCGATGCGGTCGCGGGTGCGAGGGTCGAGAAACGCTCCGCCGCCGGTCGCCAGCACGATCGGGCCGCTGTTTAAGAGGCGCATGATCACGCGACGTTCGCCATCGCGGAAGTAACGCTCGCCGTATTTGCCGAAAATCTCCGGAATGGACATGCCGGCTGCGGCGACAATCTCGGCGTCGGCGTCGACGAAAGGCAGGCCCAGTCGCGCCGCAAGCCTTTGACCGATGGCGCTCTTGCCGGAGCCCATCATGCCGACAAGCACGATCGCCCGAGCGTCAAGCGCCGAGCGGATGGCCAGAACGCGCTCGTCATTTGGCGTTTGAGGAGCCGGCAGGACGACGCCGGAGCAGTGCGGTCGAGTCATTTGCGCCAAATTTAACCCGCGCGGAGCGGAATTTCATCCGCTCCGCTGAGCGCGCGCATTAGATAGGCGACCATGAACGCGGGCAACCGGGCGTCCGACAGCGCCGCCGGACTGGAAATCATGTGCGCGTCGGCGAGTTCGGGCGCGCTTTCGGATGCAAGAAACGCCCTGACCTTCGAAGCAAGGGCCTGCGAAGGCGTATCAAAGTCCAAGCTCTTGATGCAGGCGACGTTCTGACGATCGAGGACGACCGTCCAATTCGCCGCCGCGCGCGCCTCGGCCGCGTCGAGACCCGTCTCTTCCGCGAGTTCGCGCGCCAGGCTGCCGGATAGGTCGACGTGGCCGCCAGCGACGATGTCGGAAGGATCAGGCGTGCCGCAGGGAAAATAGAGCTGACCGGCGAAGGAGTGGCTCGGTCCCATCTCGCCGAGGAGAAAGGCGCCGTCGCGGGCGCGGACCGCCGGCATCGAAAAGCAGTTGTAGATGGACTTGTCCGGCCAGCCGAGATCGCGCCAGACGAGAAAGCGCGAGAAGCGCGTCTTGAAGAACGACATGCGCAGGGTGCGCGCCCCATCCTCGCCGATCGCGCGCGAGACACGGCAGGCGAGCAGCACCAAACCATCGTATAGAGCCGGATTCGCGCGCCGGCGTTCCTCCCAGTGACGCTCGATCATGGCGGACCGCTCTTCCGCGAAGCGCCAATGATGATCGACGAAGCGACACTCAAGCCGGTCGACCTCCAGGATTTCGAGAGTCACAGGCGAACCGCTCCTTGACCGCACGGACGCCGGGCCGGCGAATGCTCATTGCAGCGCGTCGCTACGCCTGCATCTCCAAAAGCGCCGTGCTGTCACGAAACTCGACGAGCTCGACGATGCGGCCGTCCTCGAAGCGCACGAAATCGGCGAGCTGAACCTGGCCGCGACGGCCAGTGCCGCGGTGGCGCCATTCGACGGTTCGACGCATCGCCGCGTTTCCGCCGTCGACGATGACCTCATCGGGCATCGCATGTCCCAACTGCTCGAACTCCGTGCCTATCTCGCGCACGATATTGATCAGCGCCTGAACGCCGCGATGTCGTCCGGCATGCGCGATCGTCGCTCGGTCGCCAACGAATTCGCACACCACGTCGGGCGAACATATTTCGCGGAACAGCGTGATGTCGGGTCCGCGGGAGAAGTTGCTCATGGCGACCAGCCGGCGCGCCATTTCGTCGCGCGGCAGCCCGGGGCCGCGCGGATTGAGAATTTCATCGAGACTGTTCGGCAGGAAATCCGCGCCATGAGATACGCAACGATGGTCCCGGAACTCATACATTTCCGAAACCAGCCCGTTCCGCCATCGCAGAAAATGCGCCATGTCCATGCGATGAATCTGGCCGGTCGCACGGTGACGCCAACTGCTCAGCCAACGCAACGCGGTCCTGTCGCCTTCGACCAGAACCGAAAGAATCTCGGCCTCGATCGGTTCATAGTCGACATCGACGCGACGCAAATGCGCGCGCAGAGCATCTCGTCCGCGCCACTGTCCAGGAGGCAGAAGGCCAAGCCGTGAGCAACTGTAGTTCAGTTCGACGTCTTCGACGAAATGGTCGACCAACGTCTGGACGTCGTACGTCATGCGGCTCCGCACTATCTCGTGCACGCGGCGACGCGTCTCGCTCTCGACGACCTGACTCGACCGCTCGCCCGACCCCTGCATTCATCCCCCGTTGCGGCGACGCTTTCGTTGTTATGCGATGCGCCGCCGGCATCGTCGGCATTTACGCCAAATCAGAGCGCGCGTTCGCTTTTCTTCATATCATTATGCGCTAATTGCGGTCCTTGTCGACCAACTTGTTCTTGCCGATCCAGGGCATCATGCCACGGAGGCGAACGCCGACCTCCTCAATGGGATGCGCATTGTTTCGCGACCGGATCGCCTTGAAGGAGGTCTGGCCGACCCTGTTCTCCAGCATCCAGTCGCGCGTGAATTTACCGGTCTGGATATCGTCAAGCACACGCTTCATCTCGGCTTTGGTTTCCTTGGTGATGATGCGCGGACCGGTGACATATTCGCCATACTCGGCGGTGTTGGACACTGAGTAATTCATATTGGCGATGCCGCCCTCATAGATCAGGTCGACGATCAGCTTCACTTCATGCAGACATTCGAAATAGGCCATTTCCGGCGCATAGCCGGCCTCGACCAGCGTTTCGAATCCAGCGCGGATCAGTTCGACGAGGCCGCCGCAAAGCACGACCTGCTCGCCGAAGAGATCCGTCTCGCATTCTTCCCGGAACGTCGTTTCGATAATGCCGGCGCGACCGCCGCCGATCGCCGAAGCATAGGACAGCGCGATCTGCTTGGCGTTGCCTGAGGCGTCCTGATGCACAGCCATCAGGCAAGGCACGCCGCCGCCCTTAAGATATTCGCCGCGCACGGTATGGCCGGGCCCTTTTGGCGCGACCATGGCGACGTCAAGATCGGCGCGCGGCTCGATCAAATTGAAATGGATGTTGAGACCATGCGCGAAGAACAGCGCCGCTCCCTGCTTGAGATTGGGGGCAAGCTCATTGGCGTAGATTTCGCCTTGAAGCTCATCCGGCGTAAGCATCATGACGACGTCCGCCCATTTGGCCGCGTCGGCGACGCTCATCACCTTGAGCCCGGCGCCTTCGGCCTTTTTGGCCGACGCCGAGCCGGCGCGCAGCGCCACCGCAACCTCGGCGACGCCGCTGTCCTTCAAGTTGAGCGCATGCGCATGGCCCTGGCTGCCATAGCCGACGATGGCGACTTTCTTGCCCTTGATTAAATTGATGTCGGCGTCCCGATCATAATAAACGCGCATGTGCTCTGCTTCCCTTGATCTGCGTGCGCTCTTTAGATCACGCCGCATTAGGACGGAATCGCCCAAATGCGGATAACGTGATCGATTTCATAAGGTTAGAGCGCGCTTTACGCGAAAAACCGGAATCCACTTTTTCGCGAGCCGCGCTCTATGGGAACGGCGCGCTCCTGCGCCGTCGAATTCGCTGGCGGCCTCTTCTACGCGGGCCGCCGGACAAGGTCAAAATTCCTGCGCTTTAGATTGGCTCCGGCCCGCGCGCGATGGCGGCGACGCCTGTGCGGGATACTTCGACGAGGCCGATCGGGCGCATGAGATCGACAAATTCGTCGATCTTGTGCGGCTTGCCGGTCAGTTCAAAGATGAAGCTCTCGGTCGTCGCATCGACGATGCGGGCGCGAAAGGCTTCGGCGAGCTGGAGAGCGAAGGTGCGATGCTCGCCCCTGCCCTTGACCTTGACCATGGCGAGTTCGCGTTCGAGAGAGCGTTTCGACACGGTGAGGTCGGTCACTTGATGCACAGGGACGAGGCGCTCGAGCTGGTGATGGATTTGCTCGATCGTCTCCGGCGCGCCCGAGGTCAGAATGGTGATGCGCGAAAGATGCTCGGCATGAGCGACTTCGGCGACGGTAAGGCTCTCGATATTGTAGCCGCGGCCCGAGAACAGGCCGACGACGCGCGCCAATACGCCAGGCTCATTGTCGACAAGCACGGATAGCGTATGTGATTCGACCTTGGAGCTCGTCGTCGCGGCCGCGTAAGGGGAAGGCGGAGAAGCAGGAGCGTTCATTCGATCAATCCTTCCGATCCGCATAATGGGCGACCACGCTGCGTACGCGCCCTTCGGCGTCGAGCTCCATGAATTCGGCTCCCTGGCGCTGATCGTGCCTGTCGTATTCGAGCACAATGCTCGCGACGCCCCGATAGCAGCGCCGCAGGGAAAACCTCAACAGCGAGCCGGGCTGGAGGCTGCGCGCCAGATAGTCGCGCAGCTCGCGCTTGCCTCTCACCTCGCCGTTGGCGCGGCCAAGCCGCTCGACAGCGAGCGGCGAGACGAGAACGACATCATCCGCATAATGAGAGAGGATCCGGTCGAGGTCGTGAGAATTGAAGGCGGCGACCCATTCGTGCGCGAAGGCGTCCGCCACGGCTTCATCTGCTGCGTTCATGACTTGCTCACACCAGCATTTTTCCCTTTTCGTCGATCACCGCTCCGATCTCGATCCCAGCGTCGTCCGAAAGGTCGGCGAGCAGCATGTCGTTGTGCGCCTTGCCGGACGGGATCATCGGGAAGCAGTTCTCAACCTTGTCGACGACGCAGTCGAAGATCACCGGCCCGTCATAGTCGATCATCTCCTTGATCGCCGCGTCGAGCGAAGCGGGATCGGCGCAGCGGATGCCCTTGGCGCCGAACGCTTCGGCGAGTTTGACGAAGTCGGGAAGCGCCTCGGAGTAGCTGTGGGAATAGCGCCCGCCATGCAGCAGCTCCTGCCACTGGCGCACCATGCCAATATATTCGTTGTTGAGGATGAAGATTTTCACCGGCAGGCGAAATTGGATCGCTGTCGACATTTCCTGAATGCACATCAGGATCGAAGCTTCGCCGGCGATGTCAATTACGAGCGAACCCGGATGCGCGAGCTGCGCGCCGATCGCCGCCGGCAGGCCGTAGCCCATGGTGCCGAGGCCGCCAGAGGTCATCCACCGGTTGGGCTCTTCGAAATGATAGTGCTGGGCCGCCCACATCTGATGCTGTCCGACCTCGGTCGTAATGTACACATCGCGGTCCTTGGTCAGCGCATAGAGCCGCTGCACCGCGTATTGTGGTTTGATCGCAGTATCCGAGTTGCGGAACGCGAGGGATTTTCTTGCTCGCCACTCGTCGATCTTCGCCCACCAATGATCGAGCGGCTGCTTCTCGGCGCCCATCGCCTGTGCGCGCCACAGCCGCACCATGGTTTCGAGCACATGGCCGCAATCGCCGACGATGGCGAGATCGACTTTCACGTTCTTGTTGATCGACGAACGATCGATGTCGATATGGATCTTCTTCGAGCCCGGCGAGAAGGCGTCGAGACGTCCGGTGATGCGGTCGTCGAAACGGGCGCCGACCGCGATCATCAGATCACAGTCATGCATGGCGTGATTGGCTTCCCAGGTGCCGTGCATGCCGAGCATGCCGAGCCAGTTCTCTCCCGATCCGGGATAGGCGCCGAGACCCATCAGCGTCGAGGTGATCGGAAAACCCGTCAGGCTGACGAGTTCCCGCAACAGGGTCGAGGCCGCGGGTCCGGAATTGATGACGCCGCCGCCGGTATAAAAGATTGGACGCTGGGCCGCCGCCATCATCCGCACCGCCTTCTGGATCGTCTCCATGTCGGCGTCGAGCTTGGGATGATAGGTCTTATGCGCGGCGCTGCGCGGCGGCGCGTAAACGCCGCGCGCAAACTGCACGTCCTTGGGAACGTCGATCACCACTGGCCCGGGCCGGCCGGACGAGGCCACATAAAAGGCCTCATGCAGCACCCGCGGCAGATCGGCGATATTCTTGACGAGATAATTATGCTTCGTGCAGTGGCGGGTGATCCCGACCGTGTCGCATTCCTGAAAGGCGTCGGAGCCGATGAGATGCGTCGGCACCTGACCGGTGATGCAGACGACGGGGATCGAATCCATCAGCGCGTCGGTCAGGCCCGTCACCGTATTGGTCGCGCCCGGTCCCGAGGTGACGAGCAGCACCCCGACCTTGCCCGAGGAGCGCGCATAGCCCTCGGCGGCATGCGCCGCGCCCTGCTCATGGCGCACGAGAATGTGCTGCACCTTGTCCTGATGGAACAGCACGTCATAGATCGGAAGGACGGCGCCGCCGGGATAGCCGAAAATAATCTCCACGCCCTGGTCCTTCAGGGCTTCGACCACCATTTCGGCGCCGGTCATTTCCT
>JBFXJV010000026.1:0-16368 GCA_050174515.1 Methylocystis sp. | reverse complement strand
TGACGAAACATGCCGCAACACATCGCGAGCTCGCACTGCTCATCCGCGAACCTCCGGGACGCGAGGCCTATCCCGGCGACATTTTCTATCTGCACGCGCGTCTTCTCGAACGCGCATGCAAGCTCGCGAAGTCCAAGGGAGGTGGATCACTGACGGCGCTGCCGATCGCGGAGACGGATGCGGGTAACCTTTCGGCCTATATCCCGACGAATCTCATCTCCATTACGGATGGCCAAATTGTCCTCGACGCGCGCCTGTTCGCCGCCAATCAGCGGCCCGCGGTGGATGTCGGGCTCAGCGTAAGTCGCGTGGGCGGCAAAGCGCAGCCCGAGGCGCTACGGCGCGTGTCGGGAAGACTACGGCTGCAATATTCCCAGTTTCTTGAATTGGAGATGTTCAGTCGCTTCGGAGGCGTGTCGGTGGCGCATGTGAAGGGTGAAATCCTGCGCGGCGAGCGCATCCGCGCGCTACTGACCCAGCCTCGCTTCGCCATGCTGCGGCTGGTCGATCAGGTAGCGCTGCTCGCGGCGCTCGACGCTGGAGCGCTTGACGCTCTGGAGCCGGCGGCGATCACATCATTGCGTGAGGAGCTTCCCGATCGTCTCGATCGCCTTGCGAGCGCCGCTGTTGCGGAATGCCAAACTGGCGCGGCGCTCACCGACGCCTCGCTCGCGTCGCTGACGGCGGCGACGAAAGCGCTCATCGATGAAATCCGCCAACGGGGACAGCATGTGGGGGCGCCGACATGAGCGGCGATCGCCTCAACGACGTCGGCCAGCGTATTGCTGCGATGCGGCAACTCGACAGCGTATTTACCGCGATGCGCGGCCTTGCCTCCGCGCGCGCCCAGGACGCGCGACGCAATCTCGAAGGCGTGCGCGCTTACGCTCGAACGCTGGGGGAAACGATCAGCGTTGCGCTCGCCCTCGCGCAAGACGAGCAAGAGACGCTTCGGTCGCGCGCCGAATCATCAAAAGCATGCGAGATCGTTCTCGCTTTTTGCGCCGAGCAAGGATTTGTGGGCGCCTTCAACGAAAGGGTCCTCACCGCGGCAGCAAAGCAAACGGGTTTGGGCGCGTCGCTCTTCCTGGTTGGCGAAAGAGGAGTGACGGTCGCCGCCGAGCGCGGGATCGAGATCGCGTGGTCGACGTCAATGGCGGCGCATGCGGATGATACGCCGATTCTTGCCGAAAGAATTGCGGAAGCGCTTTATGGCAAGCTTGCCGTCGACGCGACCGCCCGCGTCACGCTCGTTCATTGCGCGCCCGCATCTGCCGGAGAAAACATCCTCGTTACGCGCTCGCTGATACCGCTCGACCTTACCCGTTTCCCGGCGCCGCGCGTTTTGCGTCCGCCGCTCGTAAACCTTCCGCCACAGCTGCTGATCGCCAATCTGGCTGAAGAATATATTTTCGCAGAGCTTTGCGAAGCTGCGGCGCTTTCGCTGGCGGCGGAAAATGTCGCACGCATACAAGCGATGACGATGGCGCGCAATAACGTGCGGCGAATGCTTGATCAACTCACGGCGCGTTATCGTCACCTTAGGCAGGAGCAAATTACTGAAGAGCTGCTTGAGATCAGTCGTCTGTAGCTCCGCGATCGGCGAGATCGCAGAAACCCAAGTCCGTCGCAAGCCGCCAACAGTTTGACAAAGCCCTGCCTGCGACAAAAACCCGGCGGTCCGCCTCGTCGCAAGCTGGCCGTCTCGAACGGCGGGCGTCCGCGAGAGCGCGGACGAGGGCTCGGCCGTTTACTCCTGTGTCGGCAAGACCTACGATGCCGCCACGGCGCACGCTCGTGGCCGCTCCGGGAGGCTGTGCGCGGCGTCGCGCTTGTCGCCCGCCTCTTGCGCGGAACCAGCGACTGCAGCCGCGCGATCCGCCAATTTGACGAGGAGTGGCGATGGTCTTGTCCGGCGCGCCCATCGTGGCGACCAAGCGCCTCGACGAACTTCTGGATGCGGGACTCGCGTCTCGGCCCGACGAGCCGGCGCTTGTGTCGCATACGGGCGCGACGAGCTACCGCGATCTCGACCGTCAGGCCGGCGCGCTGGCGCGCGCCTATCTCGCGCAGGGCTTGGAACCCGGAGACCGCATCGTCTCGCTGATGCCGAATCGCGCACTTCTTTTCGCTCATTATCTCGCCTGCCAGCGCGCCGGGCTCGTCGCCACGCCGCTCAACTATCGCTACACGCCGCCTGAAATTGATCACGCTCTCTCCGTCAGCGAGGCCCGTGCGGTCGTCGCGCATCGCGAACGCGACGCCGATCTTGCGGCAAGCCGCGCGGGCGCGCTGCCGATCATCCGCTTCGACGATGAGGGCGGCGGCGACTTGGCGCGGCTCGCCGCGGGTCCGCCGCTCGACGCCGCGCTCGCGGCGGTCGAGAGCGCGCCGGCGGCGATCTTCTTCACCTCGGGGAGCACCGGCCCGGCCAAGGGCGTCACCCACACCCGCGCGTCGCTCGCCGCGATCTTCTCGAGCGCCGCGCAATCCTTCCGCCTCGCGGCCTCGGACGTGGTGCTTCCTGCTTCATCATGCTCGCATATCGGCGGCTTCGCCTGCGCGATGGCGGGGCTCTCGGTTGGCGCAAGCGTCGCGGTCGCGCGGAGTTTTGATCACGTCGAGATTGGTCCGCTCCTGCTCACGACGCGGCCCAGCATGATGTCGATGCTGCCGGCGACGCTTCTGACGCTGATTCGCGAACACGACATGGGTGCGGCGGAATTCGCGTCGTTGCGCCTGATCCGCTCGGCCGGCGACAAGGTTCCGGACGAACTCGAAAAGGAGTTGTTCGCGCGCGCCGGCAAGCGGATCTGCGAAGGCTATGGGATGACGGAGTTTGGCCTCGCGGCGATCAATGCGCCCGAGGAGCCGGGCGCGCTCGGCTCGGTCGGTCGGGCGAGCCCGGGCTTTTCCTTCTCGATCCGCGACGCGTCGGGCGCCGAGGCCGCGCCCGAGATCGAGGGCAGGCTATGGGCGAAGACGCCCACCCAGTCCTGCGGCTACTGGCGCGACGAGGCAGCGACTCGCGAGGTGATGCGCGATGGCTGGTTCGACACGGGCGACGTGATGAAGTCGGACGCGGAGGGACGGCTATGGTTCTGCGGCCGCGCCAAGCAGATCATCGTCCATGACGGCTCGAACATCAGCCCGCAGGAAGTCGAGGACGCGCTGCTCGAACACCCCGATGTCGCCGGCGCCGGCGTCATTGGCGTCCACGATATGCTGCATGGCGAGACTGTGCGGGCCTATGTGACTCTGCGTCAGGAAGCGCCGGCGCCGACCGCTGGTGAGCTGATCGCCTTCGCGCGTGCGCGCGTCGGCTACAAGGCGCCCGAGCAGATCGTCGTCCTCGACGAAATGCCGATGAATGCGACCGGCAAGGTGGATCGCGCCGCCCTCAAACGCCTTGCCGCCGCCGATCACGCCCATATTCGGTGACAAAAAAATTATCGGTCATGATGAGGCATGCTTGAGAGGCGCTGTGGATACCGACGTGGAGATTCTCATCGTGGGCGCGGGTCCCACCGGACTTCTGCTCGCCGCCGAACTCCGGCGCCGCGCGGTGGACTGCCTGCTCATTGACGTTCACGAAAGGCCGCTGACTTGGGATCGCGCGACCGTGGTTCATCCTCGTTCGATCGAAATATTCGATGCTCTGGGCGTCGCCGATCGGCTGCTGAAAGCCGGCGTCCGGCAACGCCTCGCGCGTATTCATTCCAACGGAGCTGAGCTGGGAGACATTGATCTTTCCCTCTGCGGCAGTCGCTATCCATTTAATCTGGGCGTCTCCGAGGAAGTCACCGAATCCATCCTGACGGACTACCTCGCAGGATTCGGCGGCATGGTGACGCGCTCGACGCGGCTGGTCGATTTGGAAGAGCGGGCCGACGGCGTCCTGGCGACGGTGAAACGCGCGGAGGAGGAGACGCGAATTTTCGCCCATTGGGTCGTCGGATGCGACGGTTATCGGAGCACCGTTCGAATGCGCGCCGGCATAGAGCAGGACGGTCATGATATCGAAGAGCCATGGGCGGTGTTCGACGCCGGCATCCGCGGCTGGCCGCATTCCTATGAAGCCAATTACGCTTATCTCGATGAGACGCCCACCATCCTGACCGCGCTCCCCGACCGGCGCTGGCGGGTCTATCTCAGGCCGAGCGCCGAGGATTCCGATCTCGTGGCGGACGCTTCGGCCACCCTCCTACGCTACTCGCCTGATGCGTCCTTCGAAAACATCGCCAACCCGACCCGCTTCCGCTGCCATTCGAAAGTGGCGCAGAAATACCGTTCCGGCCGCGTGCTGCTCGCTGGGGATGCGGCGCATGCGTGCAGCCCCGTTCAGGGACATGGCATGAACAGCGGGCTGCAGGATGCGTTCAACCTCGCCTGGAAGCTCGCGCTGGTTTCGACAGGCGACTGCGGCGACGCGCTTCTGGACAGCTACGACGCGGAGCGCCGGCCGGTAGCGCAAAAGATTATCGCCTCCAGCGATGAAGCGGACGGCGCCCAGATCGTGAGGGATTCGAACGAGCGGCGCAAGCGCGATGCAAGCATCCGCAGCGCCTTTATCGATCCCGCATCGCGACACCACGAAGCGGTCGCGGAAGCGGAACTGGACATTGATTATACGAATTCCCCAATCGTTCTGGGCGAGCGAAACGACTTTATCTGGCCCGGTCAGCGGCTGCCGGACTGTATCGAGGTCGAGTTCGTGGCCGGCGGCGCAGGCATGCTCCACCAATATGCCAATCGCCGAGGGCACGTCGCATTCCTTATCGGAGGCGCTTCGACGACTCAGCAAAAACTCACGCGCGTCGCCCGTGATCTCAGGTCTCGATCGAGTGAATCCATCATCGAAACAACGATCGTCCTGACAGCGAATTCCAGCGTCGTCGACTGCGATGCGCGCCTGAAGCCTGCAAGCGCCCAACGGCTGGGCGTGGGGGAAATTACGCTTCTCGTGGCGCGGCCGGACGGCCATTTGGGCCTTTGCGCGCACAGCAACCACACGGAACGGCTGTCGGCCTATATCGACCTGTTACAATCCGGCTAGGGAAAATAAATGCTGAAGCATTTTGATCGTGACACAATCGTCGTTCGTGACGTCGAGTTAGAGCGTGGCGCGCCTTTGCCCAATGGCAGATCATAAATGTGACAAAGCCCTTCATCGGCCTCATTGGGACATCGTCGGGTCGCCACGACTCCTCATTTCCCATCATGGCCGTTGGCGTCCCACCGATGGCGTAGATAAAGAAGCAGTAACAGCCAAAAGGCGATAAAGCCGTCGGAAAAAATCGTCAAATAGTTGTATGGCGCATAGTCATGGGCGCGGATCGCCTGCATGACGTGGCCATAGGTCGCCCCTATCATGAAGAATGACCATCCAAGCCCCGTAGCGAGCCAAAATGAGCCGCCGATCCAGATGCAGAGGAAACCCAGAAGCCCCCAGGCTCCATCGTGAAATCCCACCTCGAATTGAAATGGGCTGCCCGGCGGCCAACCGATGCTTCGCGCGGTCTGATCTGGAAAAAAGACATGAGGGACGAAGCCGAGCGGGAGGCCGATGACGCCGACATCGAGAACCAGCGCATAGAGCAGAAGCAGACGAACGACGCGAGCGCGCGTTCTTGGAGCTTTGCCTAACGCCAGATGCGCCAGCGGCAGAATCACGCTCAACAGGGCGACGATAATGCCGATCATAGCGGCGCGTCCGCCTTGGCGGCGGCCTTCGCCGTTGCTTCGCGTACATCGCGCTCGCCAGGATTTAGCGCGCGCTGATCTGATCGTTCTGGCACTGCCCGCTCAACGTTACGAAACCGCGATAGATTTCTCCGCATCGCCGTAACCCGATAGCGGCGAAGCGATAGGCCGGCATTCTCCAGCTAACCCTCGTGCGCCCCAAATCTGCGGCGGTTTGGCATTATTGGCAAGCCTGAACGACCCCGGCGGGGTCTCTGCTCGGGTGTCGGCGCGCGCCGCGCATTTCCCACGAAGCGGCCATTAATTGCGCGAAGACCGCGACGAGATCGCGCTCACGCAGAAGAATACGCCGCTTAAACTCGCCGGCGGCGCACGGCGACCGCCTGAATAAGGCTTCGGGCTTCTTGCCCGTCAGGAGGCCGTTGCCTAAGTTCAATTTGATCAGGTCCCACGTGAGAGGGGCGCTCGAAAAACGCCGCGCGCTGAGGCAAAGGCGGCTGCAGGAATCATCGAATGCGCGCTTCTGACGCCGCCGCCCATTATGCGACGATCCGCAAAGATCACGCTTCCTTTGTCGTTTCGCCTAACCTTGCCGACTATGAGGCGACGCGCGCGACGTTCCGCTGGGAAGCCGCGCGCAAGGGCTTGAGCGGCTTGCCGAAGGGCATGGGCTTGAACATCGCCTATGAAGCGGTGGACCGACACGCTTGCGGGCCACGCGCGGATCGGGTTGCGCTGCGCTGCATAGGCAAGAATGGCGAATATCGCGATTATTGCTATCGGGATCTCGCGCGCGCCACTAATCGCTTCGCCAATGTCCTGCAATCCCTGGGCGTTAACGCGGGGGACAGCGTCTTCGTTCTGCTAGGCCGCGTTCCCGAGCTATATTTCGCGGTTCTCGGCGCCATGAAGATGAAGTGCGTCGTCACGCCGCTTTTTTCCGCCTTTGGGCCAGAGCCGATCGCGACCCGCATGGAGATCGGCGAGGCGCGCGTTCTGGTTACGACCGCAGCTCTCTATCGGCGCAAAGTTGAAGCGCTGCGAGGGCGTTTGCCGAAGCTTGAGCATGTCATTCTCATCGACGCCGATGACAGTGGCCAGGAGGTCCATTCCTGGCGCAAGCTGATGCAAGAGGTCTCTGACGCCTTCGAAATACGGCCCACCGACCCGCAAGAAACGGCGCTCTTACACTTCACGAGCGGCACGACCGGCCGTCCCAAGGGCGTCATTCACGTGCATGAAGCCGTGGTGACGCATTATGCGACCGGACTCTATGCGCTCGATCTTCATGACGGGGATCGCTTTTGGTGCACAGCTGACCCTGGATGGGTCACCGGCATGAGCTATGGCGTGATCGCGCCACTGACGCATGGGGTGACCAATATTGTCGTCGAAGCTGAATTCGACGCGCCGACATGGTACCAAGTGCTCGAGAAGGAAAAAGTCAGCGTCTGGTACACCGCTCCAACTGCGATCCGCATGATGATGAAGCTCGGCGCAGACGAGGTGAAGACTTACGCGCTTTCCGCGTTGCGCTTCGCCGCCAGCGTCGGCGAGCCATTGAACGCCGAGGCGGTTGTGTGGGGCGTGGAAGCCTTCGGCCTGCCCTTCCATGACAATTGGTGGCAGACGGAGACGGGCGGCATCATGATCGCCAATTTCGCCTCCATGGACATCAAGCCAGGCTCCATGGGCCGGCCGCTGCCGGGCGTTGACGCCGGAATTGTCAGGCGCAAGGCTGACGGAGGCGTCGAAGTTGTCGAGACGCCCGGCGAGGAAGGCGAACTCGCGCTGAGAAGCGGCTGGCCGTCAATGATGCGCGGCTATCTCCACGAGGAGGCGCGCTACAAGAAGTGCTTCGCGGACGGGTGGTATCTGACCGGCGATCTCGCGCGCCGCGACGAGGACGGCTATTTCTGGTTTGTCGGTCGCGCCGACGACGTGATCAAATCCTCGGGACATTTGATCGGTCCCTTTGAGGTTGAAAGCGCGCTCATGGAGCATCCCGCTGTGGCGGAAGCGGCGGTCATCGGCAAGCCTGATCCGATCGCTGGCGAAATCGTCAAGGCGTTTGTGGCTCTCAAGCTCGGCTTCGTGGCGGATGACGCGACGCGCAAGGAGCTGCTTGGGCATGCGCGCAAGCGGCTGGGCGCGGTGGTCGCGCCAAAGGAGATCGAATTTCGCACCGATTTGCCGAGAACGCGCAGCGGCAAAATCATGCGGCGCTTGCTCAAAGCGCGCGAACTCGGCCTGCCTGAAGGCGATATTTCGACGCTGGAGAGTGACGCGCGATGATCAAGAAGGTCCGTCTCGATCACGCCCATCTGCTGCATCTTCTGAAAGCCATGATCCGCATCAGGCGGTTCGAGGCGAAATGCGTCGAGTTTTACCAGGCGCAGAAAATTCTTGGCTTTCTTCATCTTTACGACGGCGAGGAGGCGGTCTCCGTCGGCGTCATCGAGGCGCTTACGCCGCAGGACGCCATCATCGCTACTTATCGCGAGCATGGTCAGGCGCTCGCTCGCGGCGTCAATCCCGGCTGCCTCATGGCCGAGATGATGGGCAAAATCAACGGCTGTTGCCGCGGCCGCGGCGGCTCAATGCATTTCTTCGATCGCGCGCATCGTTTCTACGGCGGCAACGCCATTGTCGGCGGCGGCCTGCCGTTGGCGCTCGGCGTGGCGCTCGCCGACAAGATGCTCGGACGAGCCGCCGTCACGGCCTGTTTCTTTGGCGAGGGGGCGGTGGACGAGGGCGAGTTCCACGAAACGCTCAATCTCGCAAAGCTTTGGCGTCTGCCCATTCTCTTCGTATGCGAGAACAATCTCTACTCAATGGGCATGGCGACGGCGCGGGCGGAGGCCGATATAGATTTTGTGCATAAGGCGTCGAGCTATCGAGTCGCGGGCGAAACAGTGGACGGCATGGATGTTGTCGCCGTTGAGAGCGCGGCAAAGAACGCTGTCGATCGAATTCGCAGCGAGAACGACCCTTATTTCCTCGAATGCCAGACCTACCGGTTTCGCGCGCATTCCATGTTCGATACGCAGCTCTATCGCTCGAAGGAAGAGGTGGAGGGTTGGCGCAAACGGGGGCCGATCATCCGCTTTCAGACTTGGCTTGAGGAAAATCGCTTGATCAAGCCGGAAGAGCTTACGGCGATCGAAGCGGAGGTTGAAAAAGAAATTGCGGCCGCGGTCGCTTTCGCCGAGGCGGGCGGCCTTGAACCGGTTTCGGAGGTTGAACGCTTCGTCACGATGGAGGCGATTCCCACGTGAATGCGCCCCAAGCAAATGCCGCAGCCACGCGGCTGACCTATCGCGAGGCTTGCAAGCAGGCGCTTCGCGAGGCGCTGCTCTCCGATTCGCGCGTCTTTCTGATGGGGGAGGACATTGGCCGCTACGGCGGCTGCTACGCGGTGACGAAGGGACTGTTGGAGGAATTTGGCGAAGACCGCGTTCGCGACACGCCGCTTTCCGAGAGCGCCTTTGTCGGCGCAGGCATCGGCGCCGCCATCGCCGGAATGCGGCCGATCGTCGAGATCATGACGGTGAACTTCAGCCTGCTGGCGCTCGACCAGATTCTCAACAATGCAGTTACCATTCCGCATATGTCTGGCGGCCAGTTCGCCGTGCCGCTCGTCATTCGCATGGCGACCGGCGGCGGGCGGCGCGTTGCGGCTCAGCATTCGCACAGCCTGGAAGGCTGGTATGCGCATATACCCGGTTTGCGCGTCCTGACGCCCGCTACTGTTGAAGATGCGCGTTTCATGTTGAAGGGCGCGCTCGCCGATCCCAATCCGGTGATTATTTTCGAGCATGTGATGCTCTACAATATGGAGAGCGATCTTCCTTCTGACATGAAAGAAGTCGACATCGCTCGCGCCAAGACGCGCCGCGCCGGGCGAGACGTAAGCCTCATCACTTACGGCGGCAGTTTGTTCAAGGCGCTGCAAGCGGCGGACGCGCTTGCGGCCGAGGGGATCGACGCGGAAGTCATCGATTTGCGCGTGCTCAGACCGCTCGACACGAAGGCGATACTCGACTCGGTCGCAAAGACGAGACGCTGCGTCATTATTGACGAGGGCTGGCGTAGCGGCTCGATCTCCGCCGAAATAGGCATGCGCATCGCCGAGGAAGCTTTCTTCGAACTTGACGCGCCGCTGCGGCGCGTATGTTCGCGAGAAGTCCCCGTTCCCTACGCGGCGCATCTCGAAGACGCATGCCTGCCGCATGTTGCAACGATTGTCGCCGTGGCGCGCGAGCTCGTGCGACCGTCATGAGCGAATTTAAGATGCCAGCACTCGGCGCGGACATGGAGTCCGGCACCCTTGTCGAATGGCTGGTAAAACCGGGCGATCACGTCAAATCCGGCGACGTCATCGCGGTGGTTGAAACGCAAAAGGGCGCGATTGAAGTC
This sequence comes from Methylocystis sp., assembly GCA_050174515.1. GTDB lineage: Bacteria > Pseudomonadota > Alphaproteobacteria > Rhizobiales > Beijerinckiaceae > Methylocystis. Next base: position 6,246 of record JBFXJV010000026.1, on the reverse strand, counting down.
GAGATTTTCCAACAGGGCGTCGTCTCGAACATCCTTGTGCCAATCGGCGAGCGCGTTCCAGTCGGAACGGTTCTTGCGCAGATCGACGGCGCCGAGCGCGCGGCGCCCACGCCCGCTGTCCAACCAGCAGTCGCAGCGCCAACGCCAGCCATTCAACCGATCGCCGCGGCGCCGACGCCCGTATCGCCGGCCGTGAAGCCGGCGCCGCTCGCTCAAAGAATGAAGGTCACGCCCGCCGCTCGCCGGCGCGCAGCGACGCTCGGTTTTGATGTCGCCACGGTCGCAAGAGGAACAGGCGTTGAGGGTTCGGTTCGGCTCGCCGATGTCGAAGCGGCGGCAAGCGTCTCGCCGCCAACGCCGGCAAAAAGAGGCCTCGATCTTGCTGAGATGCGCAAGGCGATCGCAGCGGCGATGAGCCGCTCCAAGCGCGAAATTCCGCATTATTACCTTACCGAAACGGCCGATCTCGACGCCGCCTTGTCTTGGATGGAGCGCTACAACGCCGAGAAGCCGCCCGTCGAACGCCTTTTGCCCGCTGTGCTTTTCCTCAAGGCTGCGGCGCTTGCCTTGCACGAGCAGCCGCGGCTCAACGGCGCTTATGAAGACGGCGTCTTCGCCCCCTCTGAGAGCGTTCATGTCGGCTGGGCGATTTCGCTGCGTGGCGGCGGGCTTATTGCGCCAGCTATCTGCGACGCAGACAAAAAATCGCTCGCTGAACTCATGGCCGCCATGCGCGACCTCGTCGAACGCGCGCGTCGCGGGAATTTGCGCAGCTCCGAACTTACTTCGCCCACGGTCACCGTCACGAACGTTGGCGATCGCGGCGCTGAGTCGGTGACCGGGATTATCTATCCTCCTCAAGTTTCGATCGTCGGATTTGGCCGTGTCGTCGCGCGACCCTGGGTCGTCGACGGGCGCATCGAAAGCCGTCCGCTCGTCACCGTCAGTCTCGCAGCCGACCACAGGGTAACGGATGGCCATATCGGCGGCCTGTATCTCACCGCGATTGCGCGTCTCTTGCAGGAGCCCGAAAAACTATGACCGACGCCGAAATCAGAGCGCTCATTTTGGAGCTTATCGGCGAAATCGCGCCTGAGGCCGATCTTGCATCGGCGCGAGATCAAGACGACCTTCGCGAAGCCTTCGATCTCGACTCGATGGATTTCGCCAATCTCGTCGTCGCCCTTCATGATCGGCTGGGGGTCAATATTCCCGAAGCCCACTACAATCAGCTCTTCACGCTGGAGCGTGCAATCGGCTACCTGCGCAATGCGAGTGGGCCATAAATTGGAAGATTGCTTGGTTTGCCGGAGCAGGCAATTGGGCGTGGAGACGGGTTCGCGCAGGACTGCGTCAACAGCCGATGATTTCAACAAATGAGTACTAACTCACCTCACTATCCTTCAACAGGTCGACGAGTGGGTTTGGCGTCGGAGGCGCAATCCGCCGCAGGGTATTTGTGTCGTGGTGATTGAACGGCGGCGTGGCGCCGCGCAGGGCGAGATCGGTTCGCGTCAGATAGGTCCAGCTGCCATCGTCGTTGAAGGTAATGTCGATGCGGTAATAGTCGGTGCGAAACGCCTCTTCCAAGAAGGTCGTCGAGCAAATGCCGAAGCGAGTATCGCCACGCCGCGCCTCGACGGAGATGCGCGCGTCATCGGGTTTCGCCGTTCCGCCCGCCAGCACAACCTGTCCGCGCGGGATCGCGATGGTCTGCATGATCAGGCCCGTGGCGGGCTCCCAGAGCCAATAGCCGACCTGGTCGTGAAAGGTTATCGCCTCCTCCGGCGCGTTGATATGGATGTGATAGCGCAAACCGTAGAGAAGCTGGGGGCCGTTCATTTGCGGGTCAATCGGATCCATCCGGATATGTTCCCGGTAGGCGCGTGTCTCCGGCCCTTCGGCCTTGGGACTAACGTCCACGCCCTGATCGGACTGCCACACGCCAGCCAAGCGGCGCAACGGGCCGAGATTGGCGAGCGTATCGGGGGAGAACTCGGGTTCGGTAAAAATATCTTCCGGAATGCTGCGCACTTTCCGTGTCATTTCTCACTCCTTTGAGCGGCTTGTGATTGAGAAGCTTATGCGGCCTGATTACAAGCGGCAATTTCGCCGATCCGCTGTCTTAACTGCATTGGATATAGGCAATTATGTCGAGCCATGATCGCGCCATTCGGAGGTTCGAATCCTCCCCCCCCCCCCCCGGCCACGCGGTTCCAGGATTTCAGACCGAACGCCGACTTTACGAAGAAGTCCGAAATTTTGGGCGTTTGCTTGAGGAACGGGCTTTCAGCGACTTTCCTTAGTCGGAAATCCCGGTCTCAATGGCGTGATTCCGGCCACAGTCTCAGCCGTCGATCACGAATCGGACATCGAATTCTGGCGACGGAATTATCTGAACGCCATCGTCGAATAGGGCCACCGAGCGATCGAGCGCCTCGCGCGGCCGGCGCTGGGGTTCAAATTCCTTCGCTCGACCGCTGCAACGCACGCCGGCGTCGAACTCATACGCATGATTCGAAGCGGGCGGTTGCAAACGCCGGGCAAATTGCGCCCAAAGAAACAGTTCTATGCTCTCGCGGCGTAAGCCTCGAGAGCCTCGCGTTCAGCCTGCGTCTCGCCCTCACGCAAAATTTGTGACAGGTTCAGTTGACCTGCTCCGGCCTTGACAAGACATGTTGGGCCTTGCCACATTAATGAAAAGCGAAGAACGACAGCGCTCGGCGAGGGACCACTCACAAATTCCAGGCCTTCTCACGAGCGATCTGCTGGTGTGTTGAGAAATAAAAATGCGCAGTTCGCGGTTGGCGACGACGAAATCGGTTCTCGTGACAGGAGGAGCGGGTTTTCTGGGCTCGCATTTGTGTGAACGTCTGCTTGCAGACAAATGTGAGGTCGTTTGCGTCGATAATTTTTTCTCGAGCGCAAAAGAGAATATTTTGCATCTCTTGGGCAACCCTCGCTTTGAGCTGATTCGGCACGACGTGACCTTCCCGCTCTACATTGAGGTGGACGAGATTTATAATCTCGCCTGTCCGGCCTCGCCCATCCATTATCAACACGACCCCGTGCAGACGACGAAGACGAGCGTGCATGGCGCGATCAACATGCTCGGACTCGCCAAGCGTCTGCGCTGCAAAATCTTGCAGGCGTCAACTTCGGAAGTTTACGGAGATCCGACGGTGCATCCGCAGCGCGAGGAATACTGGGGCAACGTCAACCCGATCGGTCCTCGCTCCTGCTACGACGAAGGCAAACGGTGCGCCGAGACCCTGTTCTTCGATTATCGCCGGCAGCACGAATTGCCGATCAAAGTCGCAAGGATCTTTAACACCTATGGGCCGCGCATGCATCCCAATGATGGGCGCGTTGTCTCCAATTTTATCATGCAGGCGCTGCACAACGAGCCGATCACGATCTATGGCGATGGCGAGCAAACCCGATCCTTCTGCTATGTCGACGATCTGATCGAGGGCTTCGTTCGGCTGATGTCGAGCGACCCGACATTGACCGGCCCCGTGAACCTCGGCAATCCGAGCGAGTTCTCGATCCGCGAGCTCGCCGAGAAAACGATTGCGCTAACCGGCTCGAAATCTCAACTCGTCTTTAAGAAGTTGCCGCAAGACGATCCCCGGCAGCGTCAACCTGATATTGCGTTGGCGAAGGATAAGCTTGGCTGGGAGCCGAAGATCCCTCTCGAAGAGGGCTTGAAGCGCACCATTCGCTATTTCGAATCGCTGGCGTCCGGCTGAAGTCGGTTTCTCTTGGCGCAACTTTTTGTTTTGTCGTGCGCTCCTCATCCTGCCGGTCGCGTCATATTCGACACAGAGACGCAAGGTGAACCGGCGTTCTTGAGCGTCCTTTGGTATCCGCAAAAAATTGATGGAATACAGAAATTGATGGTATATTTGATGGTTCTCCATGGTCTTCGCTTCATTACCGGGTGCGGCAATTGACCTCAACACTTTATGACTGCGGGAATAGAATGAAAGCGCCTAATGCCATCGCCATCCTTACCTATGAACCCGCTCAAGTGGACGTTGAGACTTACAGTAAATTAGCTTCTGCAGACTATGATGTATTTATAGTGATTGATAATAATAAATATGAATATGCTGGCGTCAGCACGCCCGTCACGTTCCTTAAAATAGATGATTTTGAATGCATAAATAAAGGGTTTAAGCATCTGAACCCCGTAATAACGAACAGGACAAAAAGAGGCGCCAGCGCATGGGAAAAGGCGGTTTACTATTTCACCTGCGTCGATACGTTTTATGAAAATGTTTGGTTTATTGAAGATGATGTTTTAATTCCTACAGATAACACTTTGAGGCACATAGATTCTCTCTATCCGGCAGCCGATATTGTTAGTTCGTTGAATATCGTAAGGTCTGAATATAATATTAGCGGTTGGTATTGGCTTAAGCATATTCCAATTGAGAAGCTTCCCCTTCCCTGGGCTTTTTCGATGGTGTGTGCTGTACGCTTGAGCAAGAAGGTGTTGCAGGCCGTCGGAGACTTCATTTCTAGAAATAAGGATTTCGAAATCGAAAGAAGTAGAGCCGAAGAAGCTGACTTTTGCTTCGATAATGTATCGTGGGATGATTTTTTTCATACGAAAGCCGATACGCCGATAAAATATTTCTTCATTGAGTATTTATTCCATACCATCGCACTACACAAAAACTTAAAGGTCACGGTCGCACCCGAATTGCAGCATATCCTTGCTGCTAGAGATCGGGGCAAGGTGGTTGAAATACATGAAGAATGCTTATATCATCCCGTTAAAGAAAGGTATTTACATAATTTATTTCGTAGAATTGGCAAGATAATTGATATACCTGAAGCTTTAGATAGAGCTATGCTAGAGAAGCAAACTCTGGAGCGCGAGCGTGACGAGCTTCGGTCTGAGCTCCAAGGCCTCAACACGGACAAGGGAAGAATAATGGACCAGCTGTCAATCCGTGAGACCGGTTCCGCGCATCACGATCACTTTACTATTCTTCTCCAATTAGCTTTTGATAGGGCGCTTGCTTTGGAGTCGGAAATCTCATCAGATGTACTCGCGTTGCCTGGAATGTCAGGAAGCCGTTATCGCATGTTCATAAACAACTTAGTACGAATCGTATTCAAGCCGCGTTACCTTGAAATCGGTTCGTGGATGGGTTCGACGGCATGCTCGGCTATCGAAAGAAACATTGTTTCAGCTCTTTGCATCGACAACTGGTCGCAATTCGGCGGCCCAAGAGAAACCTTTCTCGCTAACATCAAAAACGTTATCGATGATAGGGTAACCTTCAATTTTATTGAAAGCGATTTCCGCTCAGTCAACGTGGCGGAAATCGGCCATTACAATATTTATCTATTTGATGGACCGCACGAGGAAAAGGATCAATACGACGGCCTAGTATTATATGAGCCGGCTCTAGATGACGATTTATTTTTCATTGTGGATGACTGGAACTGGGCGCCAGTACGAAGTGGGACATTAGATGCGGTTCGCGATGCCGGGTTCAACATAGACTTTGCTATTGAAATCAGAACAACGCAAAACAATGAACACGCACAAACTTGCGGCGAAAAAAGCGATTGGCACAACGGTTATTTTCTGTCGAAGCTGTCGCGCAGGACGCGCCGCCGATAGCTTCCCAAGATGACGGGAAGCGCTCCCTGACGATCTGGCATTGGCAAGGTTAATCCAGATTGCAGCGTGATCGATCTCAATGTTTAGAGCGCGCCTACCCGAACAATCGAATTCCGCTTTTTCGCTACCTGCGTTCTAGTGGCGGGTCAAAATTGCATTCCGAAATCCGAGCCTGCCGCTCAAGTGTCATTTTTTCCTGGATCAGCGCTGAGGCGAAACCGCTTGAGCGGCAGTCCGAACTGACGGCGCCAGCAGTCGATGCCCACGTTGAAGCGAAACCGTAGCAGAAGCAGGAAGCGCCTTGACGTACCCGACCCCAATTAGAGAAAATTGAAAATATTTGCACGTCAACGCCAAGCTCTTTGAGGAGCTGACGTGCTTTAGCCAACCGAGTGAGTGTAATGATACCCTCTACAAAATATCTGCCTTCGAAATTCATGATAGATCCTGCACCTATGTATCAAGTAGACGGACTGGTCCAACGCGCATTTGATGAAGTATATGAAGTGATAATAGCAGAAATTCCAGAAGATAGATATTCACATGACCGGCTTGGCTCTGCCATATTTTATCGAATACCACAACTTGCGACGCTTGGACAT
>JBFXJV010000025.1:0-16387 GCA_050174515.1 Methylocystis sp. | reverse complement strand
GCCCGCAGGTTTAAGCTCGGCGCAGCATTTAACATGATCGCCGCCGCTTCGCAAATGGGATGCAGCGCACAATGGATATCTGCTGCCGCGCAGACGAAATTCGGCTGTGCGACTGCTGATGCAAATGACGCAGCCGAACGTCTCGACAGGCGACGTGACGGCTGCTAGGCATAGCGAAACGCGGGAGGAGCCGTCCGGCTCGGCGAGTAGGCGCTAAAAAACAAATGGATAGCGCTCAATTCGCCGACACGCTTTTTAGCTTGGCCGGGACAGGTCGCAAATCGGGGTAGGGATGGGGACAGCGACGCTCGACGGCAAGGCGATTGCGCTTGACGACGCCTATCGGCATGCCGCCAAAATTCTCAATGGCGCGGCGTTTCCGCTCATCGCCGGCCTCGGCGCCGACATCGCCGGCGCGCGCGCCGCGATCCTTCTGGCCGAGCGGCTCAAGGGCGCCTTCGATCATCTGGCGTCGCGCGAAACGCTGGCCGATATCGACGTCAAACGCTCCTTCGGCATGTTCACGACGACGGCGAATGAGGCGCGTCTGCGCGGCGACTGCGTCGTGCTCATCGGCCCCGGCCTGACGCAGGCCTGGCCGGGGATGGTGGAGCGGCTCGCGCTTGATCAGCCGCCGCGCCGCGGCGCGCAGGCGCAGCAGCCCCGCAAGGTGATCTGGGTCGGGCCGGCGGGCGACGAGGCGAGCGCCGTTCCCGGCGCCAAGATCATTCCGGCTTCCACGCAAGAGCTTTCCGGCGTGCTCGCGGCATGGCGCGCCCGGTTCGGCGGACGGCCGGTCGTGCTCGACGCTGAGAAGGTCGCCCTCATCGACACGCTCGTCGAGACGCTCAAGAATGCGCGCTTTGGCGTGTTCGTCTGGTCGGCGTCGACGCTCGATCCGCTGGCGATCGAGATGATGCAGGGACTGGTGATCGATCTCAACGCCACGACGCGCTTCACCGGCGTCCATATCGGCGCCCGGAGCGGCGCTTCCGGCGTGACGCAAGCCGCCGGCTGGATGACCGGCTTTCCGCCGCGCACCGGCTTCGGCCGCGGCTATCCGGAGCACGACCCCTGGCGATTTGAGGCCACGCGCCTCGTCGACAGCGGCGAGGCCGATGCGGCGCTGTGGATTTCCGCCTTCGACGGCGAGAAGCCGGCGTGGTCGCGGGCCGACATTCCGCTTGTGACGCTCGCCCCGGCGTCGGCGGCGCCGTCGCGGGGGCTGTTCATCGAGGTGGGTCAGCCCGGCGTCAGCCATGATTCGGTGCTGATGACTCAGGAAACCGGCGGCATGACGCTGCGCAAAGCCAGCGCGCCGACAAACGCGCCGAGCGTCGCGCAGGCGATCGGCGCCATCATGGCGGAAGTTTCGGAGGGCGCATGGCGCTGACAGTTTTGCGCGGCGGCCATATCGTCGATCCCGCCACCGGACAGGATGCGATCGGCGACGTCTGGTTCGAGGGCGGCCGCATCGTCGAGCGTCCCGAAGGCCGCAGCGCCGATGAGGAGATCGACGTCTCGGGCCATATCGTCATGGCCGGCGCGATCGACATCCATTCCCACATCGCTGGCGGCAATGTGAACACGGCGCGGCTGCTGCTGCCGGAACTGCATCGCGCCATCCGGGCGCGGCTTGCCGGCACGCCGCTGTCGACCGCCAAATGGTCGAGCTATGAGATCGGGCGTCTCTACGCGCAGATGGGCTTCACCACCGTCGTCGAGCCGGCGATGGCGCCGCATCACGCCCTGCAGACCCATCTCGAATTCAATGACGTGCCGATCATCGACAAGGGCGCGCTCACCGTGCTCGGCAATGACGACTTTCTGCTCGGCATGCTGCGTGACGGCGAGAAGGACGGCGCGATCAATGATTACGTCGCGCAGACCGTCGAGAACACCCGTTCGCTCGGATTGAAGTGCATCAATCCCGGCGGCGTCGACGCCTTCAAGGAGAACATGCGCGCCTTCGGGCTTGACGACGTCGTGCCGTTTTACGGGCTGACCTCGCGCCAGATTTTCCAATCGTTGCAGAAGGCGACCCAGGCGGTGGGCATCGCCCATCCGCTGCATCTCCATATGAACAATCTCGGAATCGCCGGGAATATCGATACGGCGCTCGCGACGATCGACGCGGCGCAGGGCCTGCCGCTCCATCTCGCCCATGTGCAGTTCTACGCCTATGGCAAGGAGGGCAAGAACAGCTTCTCGTCGGCCGGCGCGCTCTTCGCCGAGAAGATCAACGCCAATAAGAATGTCAGCGTCGATGTCGGCCAGGTGATGTTTTCCGATACGGTGACGATTTCGTCCGACGTTCTGAAACAGTTCAACAGCCTGCCCGGCGCGATCCCGAAAAAGGGCGCGATCTTCGACGGCGACGCCAATGGCGGCGGCATCGTTCCCTACGTCTACAAGATTTCGAACTACTACAACGCCATTCAATGGGCGGCGGGGCTGGAGCTCTTCCTGCTGATCGAAAATCCCGAGCAGGTGTTCTTCACCACTGACCATCCGAACGGCGGCCCGTTCACAACCTATCCGGAACTGTTCGCGCTGCTGATGAGCGCCGACCTTCGCGCGCAATATCTTTCGCGCCTGCCGGCTGACGTTCTGGAGCACACCACGCTGCCGTCGCTCTCGCGCGAATATACGCTCTATGAAATCGCCCAGATGAGCCGCTCCGGCGCGGCGAAGCTCTTCGGATTCGAAGATCGCGGGCGGCTCGGCGCCGGCGCCGTCGCCGACATCGCGGTCTATAAGCCGGGACGCGACGTCGCCGGCATGTTCCGCCGCGCGGCTCTCGTGTTCAAGGACGGCAATCTCGTCGTGCGCGACGGCGAAGTCTCGCATTACACGCGCGGCAAGACGCTGCACATTCGCCCGCGCTACGATCAACAGATTACAAAGCGCCTCGATAGCTATTACGACGATCTTTACGGCCTGCCGCGCAGCATTTTCGACGTACCCGACGCCGCGCTGCCGCATAAGGACGCCTTTGCGGAGGTTCCATGCCGGATATAATTCGCAACGGCGTAAGGATAGACGACAATTTCGCCGAAGCCTTCCCGATGAGCGGGACGGGCATTCTGATCACCGCGCCGAACGCCAAATGGGCGTGGCAGGCGGGGCTGACGATGACGGGCTTCGCCACGTCCGTCATCGGCTGCGGCTGCGAGGCGGGGATCGATCGCGAAGTGCCGCCGGAAGAAACGCCGGACGGCCGGCCGGGCGTGCGGGCGCTGCTTTTCGCCATGTCGTCGAAGGACGCGGAGAAGCAGCTGGTCAATCGGCTTGGCCAATGCGTGCTGACTTGCTCTGGCTCCGCGGTCTATTCGACGGTCTCCGGCGAATTCGAGATCAAGGTCGGCGACGCGGTGCGCCAGTTCGGCGACAAGTGGCAGATGTCCAAGGTCGTCGACGGCCGGCGCTATTGGCGCGTGCCGGTGATGGACGGCGAATTCTTCTGCGAGGGCAAGGTCGGGCTGACGAAAAAATCCGTGGGCGGCGGCAATCTTTTGATCATGGGCGCCGACTGGGACAAGACCATGCGCGCCACCGAGGCGGCCGTCTCGGCGATCGACGGCGTCGCCGACGCGATTGCGCCATTCCCCGGCGGCATCGTGCGCTCGGGCTCCAAGGTCGGTTCGCAATATAAGGGCATGAGCGCGTCGACCAACGACGCTTATTGTCCCACGCTGCGCGGCGTGACGAAAAGCGCGCTCGACGAAGATATCGGCTGCGTGCTCGAAATCGTCATCGACGGATTGACCGACAACGCCGTGCGCGAGGCGATGCGCGCCGGTCTTCACGCCATTATCGAGATGGGGCCGGAGCAGGGCGCGAAACGCGTCGGCGCCGGCAATTACGGCGGCAAGCTCGGCCCGTTTCATTATCATCTGAAGGATTTGCTGCCGTGAAGCCCTTTACCTTCACGCTTCGCCAGGAGCCGCCCCAGCGCGTCGATCTATCCGCGCTGACGCCCGATCGTCTCGCCGGCAAATCCGTCGCGCAGATCGAAGAGATCGAGCTCGGCGTCACGCGCATTTCGACGAAAGTCGGCGATCTTTTTAAAGTCGCCGAGGGCGATCTGAAGAATATTCGCTATGAGGGCGGCTCGTCGCGTTTCGACCTTCTCGGCGCGAAACTTCTGTCCGGCTTCGCGATCCATGTCGAAGGCGATGTCGGCGCGCAATGCGGCCGTCTCGCCAAGGGCGGCAAGATCACCGTCGCTGGAAGCGCAGGCCCGCATGCGGCGTCCGGCAACCTCGGCGCCGATTTGGAGATCAAGGGCGACGCCGGCGACTTTCTCGCTGGACCGCTCGCTGGCGAACTCGCGGGGATGGCCGGAGGCCGGATCATCGTGCGCGGCAAGGCCGGCGCGCGCGCCGGCGATCGGCTGCGGCGCGGCGTCATCGTCATCGAAGGCGACGCGGCTGACGATTTCGGCGCCCGCGTCATCGCCGGCACGATGTTCTGCTTGGGCGAGGCCAAGGGCCGGATCGGCTATCTCAACAAGCGCGGTTCTATTGTGCTGGCCCGAGGCGGCAGCTTCGGTTCCACTTATGTCGATTGCGGCGCGCATGAACTGACTTTCGCGCGGCTTTTCGCGCGTAGCCTGAGAGACCACAGCGCCTCGGCCGCCGATCTCCTGTCGCAAAAGCTCCGCCGCTATGGCGGCGATACGGCGGTCTACGGCAAGGGCGAGATATTGACCCCGGACTGACCGGCATTACCCTTGCTAGGACGCAAACGCCCGCTAGGCGGGCGTTTAGCAGGGAGATGGCGATGAATTTCGTCGAACTCATCCTTACCGTCTGCGCGCTGGCGCAGCCCGCCGCCTGCGACGAGCGCAAAATCGTCTTGGAATCAGCTACGGGCTCGACCAACAATTGCATGATGCAGGCGATGCCTTATATCGCTCAGTGGAGCGGCGAACACCCGCAACTGACGGTCACTAAATGGCGCTGCGCTCGGCCCGGTTCGGAAGGCGACAAGATCTGATCGAGGCGTCCGGGCGCCGTCTGATCAATGACGAATGAATCGAACCGACGATCGGCCGGCGCCCTTTGCGGCGCCTTACGCGCCTTCCGACGAGAGCTTCGCTGAAGCCTTTCTCGGGTCGCGTCCGGACACAGCGACGCGACAAGCCATAGAAGAAACGGCGCGAAGGCTCGTGCGCGGCATTCGCGCCAGGCGCGATCTTCTCGGCGGCGTCGAAGACTTTCTCCACGAATTCTCGCTCTCGTCGCATGAGGGCCTCGCGGTGATGGCGCTCGCCGAGGCGCTGCTGCGGGTTCCCGACGACGCCACCGCCGATCAGCTCCTCGCCGATAAGCTCGTTGAGGGCGATTTTTCTCATCACGAGTCGTTGAGCGACGCGCTTCTCGTCCAGGCCAGCGCTTTCGCGCTGGGGATTTCGGCGCGCATCGTCGACGTGACCGAAGCCCGAGGGCTTGTGGCCGATCTCGCGCGCCGTCTCGGCGCGCCTGCATTGCGGACCGCGGCTCGACAGGCGATGCGGCTGATGGGCGCGCATTTCGTCTTTGGCGAAACCATTGAAGCGGCGATCAGACGCGCCGAGGGACGGCGCGAATGCTTTTCCTATGACATGCTCGGCGAAGGGGCGCGGACAGCGCAAGACGCCGAGCGCTATTTCGAGGCCTACGCCCACGCCATCCGCGCCATCGGCGATTCGGCCGGAACCGCGCGGCTGCCGGCGCGCCCCGGAATTTCAATCAAGCTCTCGGGGCTGCATCCGCGCTATGAGGCGATTTCGCGCGAACGCGTGCTGCGCGAATTGCCGCCCCGCATTCTCGATCTCGCGCGTCTCGCCAAAGACCGCGATCTTGCCTTCACGGTCGACGCGGAGGAGGCGGATCGTCTCGAACTGTCGCTCGATGTGGTCGCGCGCGTCGTCGAAGACCCATCTCTTGCCGGCTGGGATGGGTTTGGCGTCGCCGTGCAGGCCTATCAGAAGCGCGCGTCGGCCGTGATCGAACATGTCGCGTCGCTCGCCGACGCTTGCGATCGGCGGCTCATGGCGCGCCTCGTCAAGGGCGCCTATTGGGACAGCGAGATCAAACGGGCGCAGGAGCGCGGGCTTGCCGACTATCCCGTCTTTACCCGCAAGGCGATGACCGATCTCAATTTCGACGCCTGCGCGGCGCGGCTCTTTGCGCAACCGCGCCTTTTCCCGCAATTCGCCACCCATAACGCCCGCAGCGTCGCCGCCGTCCTGACGTTGGCCGGCAAGCGGCGCGACTTCGAGTTTCAGCGTCTGCATGGCATGGGCGAGCCGCTTTACGAGTCGCTTGCCGAGATCAGCGACGCTGCGGTGCGCGTCTATGCGCCGGTCGGTCCGCACCGCGACCTCCTCGCCTATCTCGTGCGGCGTCTGATCGAGAACGGCGCCAATTCATCTTTCGTCGCGCGCGCCGCCGATCCTGATACGCCGGAGAGCGCGCTTGTCGCCGACCCCTATGAGACGCTCGGCGCGCCGGCTCGCGCGCGCCATCCGCGTCTGCCCTTGCCAAGTGCAATCTATTTGCCGTTTCGCGCCAATTCAAAAGGCGTGGAATTCGGCGATCGGACCGCGCTTGCGGCGCTGATCGATGAAACGCGTGCGGCTTTTCCATCGCCTCGCGCGCGCCCAAGCGTCGAGACGCGAATCGCGGCGCGACCCGTTCTGTCGCCGATCGACGGCGCCGTCGTCGGTCATGTGATCGAAGCGGACGAAGCTGCCGCGCATGCCGCGACAGTCGCCGCCGCCCGGGCCTTTCCGGCATGGGCCGGCGCGCCAATGGAAACGCGGGCGAGAATTATCGAACGCGCCGCTGACCTTATCGAAGCGCGACGCGGTCCATTGATTGCGCTTCTGCAAAGCGAAGCCGGCAAGACTCTCGACGACGCGCTCGCAGAAGTGCGCGAGGCGGCCGATCTATGCCGCTATTACGCCGGCCAGGCGCGGATCGTCTGCGCCGACACGCCCCTGCCGGGACCGACGGGCGAATCCAATGTGCTGCGTCGCCATGGACGCGGCGTCTTCATTTGCATTTCGCCCTGGAACTTTCCGCTCGCGATTTTCATCGGCCAGATCGCTGCGGCGCTTGTTACGGGAAATTCCGTCGTCGCCAAGCCCGCCGAGCAGACGCCGCTTGTCGCCGCCATGGCGATCGAGCTCCTGCGCGAGGCGGGCGTTTCGAAAGATGCGCTGCAATTTGCGCCGGGCGACGGCGCGATCGGCGCGGCGCTGGTCGCCGATCCTTTGACGGCGGGGGTCGTCTTCACCGGCTCGGTCGAAGTCGCGCAACGGATCAACCGCTCGCTCGCCGGGCGCGACGGCGCGATCGCGCCGCTCATCGCGGAAACCGGCGGGATCAACGTCATGATCGTCGATTCGACGGCGCTCGTCGAACAGGTCGTCGACGACGTTCTGACTTCCGCCTTCCGATCGGCTGGCCAGCGATGCTCGGCCTTGCGGCTCTTGTGCCTGCAAGAAGAGATCGCGCCCGCCTGTTTGAGGACGCTCATCGGGGCGGCGCGCGAGTTGCGCGTCGGCGATCCGCGCGAGATCGGGACGCATGTCGGCCCGGTCATCGACGCCGAGACGAAGGCGAAGCTCGACGCCTATCTTTCGCGTCAAAACGCGGCCGGGCGAATCCTCTATGCCGGCGCCGCGCCAGAGACGGCAACCTTTGTCGCGCCGCATATCGTCAGGATCGATCGGGTCGAAGACTTGCAGGAGGAAATCTTCGGACCGGTGCTGCATATCGCGACCTGGCGGTCGGGACGCCTGCCGCAACTGCTCGCCGAGATCGAGGCAGGCGGTTACGGACTCACGTTCGGCATGCATTCGCGCATCGAACAACGCATTCGCGCGCTGTCGCGCGAAGCGCCGGCCGGCAATATCTACGTCAACCGGAACATGATCGGCGCCGTCGTCGGCAGTCAGCCGTTCGGCGGATTCGGCTTGAGCGGCACCGGACCCAAGGCGGGCGGGCCGGATTATCTGCTGCGATTCCTTCATGAGACGACGCTGACGATCAACACTGCTTCATCCGGCGGCGACGCCAGCCTGTTGTCACTTGAAGAATTCGACGAGCGTGATCGCGACAAATTGGCGCAAACGCTCGGCTTGAAGTCACATCGCTGACGCGCCACTTCACTAACGTTTCCATACGGATCGTCGGCTCTTTCGTTGCTGAAATGCGGCTGCCCGGCGATCGTCCGTCTACGAGGGAGATCAGCATGGCTGAAGAAAACAGACTGCCAGCGTCAAAGGAATCCGTTCAGCCCCCCGGCATCTTCGATTGGCATCCTTTCGAATCCTTCCGGCGCCAGTTCGATCGCCTGTTCGACGAGTTTCCGTCGCGCCGAAGCCTCGCGGAGTTTCAGCCGTTCGACCGGATGATGTCGCAATGGTCGGCGAGCCCGCCCGTTGATTTCGTCGAGAAGGACGGCGGGTATGAGATCACCGCCGAACTTCCCGGCCTCGACGAAAAAAGCGTCGACGTAAAGCTCTCGAACGGCGTGATTTCGATTTCAGGCGAAAAGAACGAAGAAAAGGAAGAGAAGAAGGAAGGCTATTATTGTTCGGAGCGCCGTTACGGCTCCTTCCGGCGCGCCTTTCGAGTGCCTGAAGGCGTCGATCAGGACAAGATCACGGCGGACTTCGAGAAGGGCGTGCTGAAAATCAAGCTGCCCAAAACGGCTCAGGCCAAGAAGGACGAGAAGAAGATCGAAATCGCCGCGAAGTAGCGCCGCGTTTTTCGCCGGCGCCAGTCGCGCGCAGTGTCAGGATCGCCAGCCGGCGCGCCCTTGCGGAGCGCCGGCGATTTCATGTTTCTGGGCCGGCCGGCGCATCAGCCGCGGCAGCACCAGATGCGGCAGCACGCCCTCGCGAATGACGGCGCGTCGCAGCGGACCAAGCGCCGCCATGGCGATGAAGCCCGCGCCGCGCAGCAAATCGACCGGCAGATAAGGAATGATCAGCGATCGGTTGAGCAGATCGACGCCATGCGTTCTAAAGCCGATGTCGGCGCGCCGGTGACGGTCATAACGCGCAAGCGCGCGCGACAATTCGCGCGGATTTTTGAGATCGACGCTGGCGAGACAATCCTCGAGGTCGGCCACGTCGCGCAGACTTAAATTCAATCCCTGCGCGCCGATCGGCGGAAAGATGTGACAGGTCTCCCCGACCAGCGCGAGTCGCCCCGTCGCATGCTGCGACACCTGCATGCCGCCCATCCGGAACTGCCCGACGTCGCCTTCAATGCGCATCGCGCCGAGTTCCGACTTGGCGTAATCCTCGATTTCATATTCGAGCTCTTCGCGCGGCTTGGCGAGGCGCCGTCGCGCGTCGGCGACGTTCATCAGCCAGACGAGGCTCGACCGGTTAGGCGCGTCCTCGCGCGGCGGCAGCGGCACCAGCGTGAAGGGTCCGGAGCGCGTGTGATATTCCGTAGAGATATTCTCATGAGGAAACTCGTGGCGCAGAAGCATGGTGAGCGCCATCTGCGGATAGGTCCATTCCTTCACGTCAATGCCCGCGACGGCGCGGGCGCGGCTGTTGCGGCCATCCGCTGCGACGATGAAATCCGCCTTCAGGCGTCGTCCGTCGGCCAGAACGGCGACGGCGCCGTCGCTGTTGAATTCGTAATCGGCGATATCGGCGTCGATGATTTCGACTTCGGGTCGTCCGCGACAGAGATCGAGCAGGATCGCGACGAGGTCGTCGTTCGATACATTGACGCCGAGCGCCGGCAGGCCGATCTCGCGGGCGCGCAGGCTGAGTTCCGGCACCGGCAGAAACTGGTCGGTGTCGTCGATCATATGGATCGCCTCGACCGCGCAGCCCCGCGCCTTGACGCGCTCCAGAGCGCCGAGCGCGTCGAGGAATCGGACGGATGCTTCAAACAGTGCGACGGTGCGACCCGGCAAGGGCGGCGGAATTCGTCCGGCGAGCGTCGTTTTGAATCCGGCGCGCGCGAAGGCGAGCGTCGCAGCGAGGCCGGTCGCCCCGGCGCCGGCGATAAGAATTTCCGATGTGCGGTTTTCTTGCGCCAATTCCATTTCGCTCAGTCTCCTTGCAACTGTTATAGCGGCAGACGTCTCGAAGCGCGAGCAAGGCGGCTTCGGCGAGGCGGTTTTGGTTAGCGGCGCGCTGCAGTGTAGTCTTGCGCCCCGCGTCTTCACTTCTCGCCCGCGCGCCCACGTGATCTCTTCCCGGCTCATCGGACTTTCCGTCCATCTCTTCACAGCGAGCGGCGCGGCGCTCGGCATGATCGCGCTGTTCCTTGCGATGGAAGGGCGCTTTGCCGCCATGTTCGCCTGGCTGGGGGTCGCGCTCATTGTCGATGCCGTCGACGGCGCGCTGGCGCGGCGCGTCAAGGTGACCGAGACGGCGCCCTTCATCGACGGCGCCGCGCTCGACCTAGTCGTCGATTTTCTCAACTATGTGGTCACGCCGCTTTTGGCGCTGTGGCGTTCGGGCCTGATCGAGCCCGCCTTCGCCGGCGCAGCTTGCGCCTTAGCCTGCGCCAGTTCGGCGCTCTATTTCGCGGATCGACGGATGAAAACCTCCGATTATTGGTTTCGCGGATTCCCGGCGCTCTGGAATGTCGTCGTTTTCTATCTTCTTGTCTTGCGTCCGCCAACGAACGTGAGCCTTGCGGCGGTTTTGGCGGCGACGGCGCTCATGTTCGCGCCGGTCGTCTTCATTCATCCGGTGCGCGTGAAGCGCTTGCGCCCTGTGACGATCGCCGTCACCGCCCTTTGGGCCGCGGCTGCGATCACGGCGGTCTGGCAAGGACTTGCAATGGCGTCCTTCAACGTAAAGGCGGTTTTGGTCGCGACAGGGTGCTATTTTCTGGCGTTGCCGCTTTTTCGTCAGGGCGGCGCGATCGCGAAAGGAGAGGTCGATGGTTAAGGCGATTCGCGTGCATCAGCCCGGCGGACCGGAAGCTCTTGTCATGGAGGACGTCGATTTGCCGGCGCCGGCGGCCGACGAAGTGCAAATCCGCCACCGCGCCATTGGCGTCAATTACATCGACATCTATCGCCGCACCGGCGCTTATCCGGCGGACTGTCCCTTCATCCCCGGACATGAGGGCGCCGGCGAAGTGATCGCCGTCGGCAAAAATGTGAAGTCTTTCAAGATCGGTGAGCGCGTCGCCTATGTCGGCGCGCTTGGCGGCTATGCGCAGGCGCGCAACATCGCCGCCGATTCAGTCGTCCATCTTCCGAAGTCCTTCAGCTATGAGCAGGGCGCGGTGATGATGCTGAAAGGGCTGACGGCGCAATATCTGTTGCGCAGGACCTTCAAGGTGAAGAAAGGCCATCGCGTTCTCGTCCACGCCGGCGCGGGCGGCGTCGGACAGATACTCTGCCAATGGGCTAACGCCCTCGGCGCAAAGGTCATCGCCACCGTCGGTTCGCCCGAAAAGGCGAAGATCGCGGAAGAGGCTGGCGCAAAACACACGATCCTCTATCGGGAGGAAAATTTCGTCGAACGGGTGCGGGATTTGACCAACGGCAAGCTGTGCGAGGTCGTCTATGACGGCGTTGGGCGCGCGACCTTTCCGGACTCGCTCGATTGCTTGGCGCCGTTCGGCATGTTCGTCAGCTTCGGGTCGGCGTCAGGTCCGATCGAGGCTTTCGACATCGGCCTTCTGGCGCTCAAAGGTTCGCTCTACGCCACCCGCCCGTCGCTCTTCACCCATATCGCGCGGCGGCGCGATTATAACGAGATGATGGACGATCTCGTCCAAGCGGTGAAGAAGGGCTTCGTGTCGCTCGGCGAACCGGCGAGCTTTCCGCTGGCCGATGCGGCCAAGGTGCACGCCGCGCTCGAATCACGGGCCACCAGCGGCGCCATGGTTCTGATTCCATGATTTCGCCATAATGAGCCCAGTGAAAAGCAGCGCTGTAGCAACAAACCTGACATGTGTTGCAATTTGACCACTGGCCGGCCGGGCTGGCCAGCAAATCTTTGTTAAAACGATAAAATTTCGCGTCGGCGAGGCGCTGTTCGCGCCGTTTTTTGGCGGGTTTTCCCCGCTTTTCGCCTTGCGAAGCGTGGCATCGACAAAATCGCCCTACGCTTTCGGCGCAAATCGATTATGCTTCTCATGTTCCGGCTTTGAGGTTCCTCCCGCCTCTCGATTAGCCCGAACCGCCTTCAAAAACCCGGCGCCCGAGCCGGGTTTTTTTCTTGTTGGCGCTCTGCAATGCCGCAGTTTCTATTGCAATTTTTTGGGAAGGGCTCCATCCTTGTAATGCGGTCGCCCTACTCGCGGGCTTTGGGCCGCGAAGCATGAGGGTTGCAACGCTGTCGACAGGTGTTCATCCGGGGGCGGAACCTGTGCCGCTCCGGCCGGGAATTGGCGCAGGAGCGCCGTTGGCCGGCTCAATCGTGCAAAAGGTTCTCGCCAGCCTGGACGAAACGAAGGCCGAGGACATCGTCTCCATCGATCTGCGCGGCAAGACCGCCCTCGCCGATGACATGATCATCGCGACGGGACGTTCGACCGTGCATGTCGGCGCCATCGCCGACAAGGCGATCAAGGCTCTGAAGGCTGCGGGCGTGGTTGCGCCGCGCGTCGAGGGCCTGTCCCAGTGCGACTGGGTGCTGATCGACGCCGGCGACGTCATCGTCCATATCTTCCGCCCCGAGGTGCGCCAGTTCTACAATCTTGAAAAGATGTGGGGCGGCGACCGTCCGGTGGAGATTCGCCTGGTCTGACGGAGCCGACTAAGCGTCTCCTAGGGATCGCTTGTCAGTCCGCCCGTCTTGCTGGGCCGCTGGATGAAACTGGGCCTGATCTGCGTCGGCCGCCTGAAGGCCGGTCCTGAGCGAGAACTCTACGCGCGATACGCCGAGCGAATCGGCGCTTTTCGGCGACTGGGGCTCGAAGGCCTTGAGCTCAAAGAGATCGACGAGAGCAGGGCGGCCTCTGCGGCCGAGCGGTTGTCACGCGAAGGCGCCGAACTACTCGCGGCGCTGCCGCCCGAGTCGCGACTTGCGGCGTTCGACGAACGCGGCCGGGCGGCGACGAGCGCCGCCTTTGCGCAATTCATCGCGAATGAAAGAGATCAGGGGCGCAAGGCGCTCTGGTTCGCGATCGGCGGCGCCGAGGGGCTTGATGAGAGCGTGCGCGCTGGGGCGACCGCGGTCTTCGCCTTCGGGACGATGACTCTGCCGCATCAGCTGGCGCGCATTCTGGCGGCGGAACAAATCTATCGTGCGATGACGATTCTGTCCGGCCATCCCTACCACAGGGCTTGACGGGCGACGAAGGCTTTAGCGCTCTAATCTTTTGCAATCGGTCACGTTGTTCGCATCTGGGCGATTCCGCCCGCGTGCCGTGCAGTCTGTTCGGGCGCGGGGCTTCCGGCGCCCCGCGCGTTCAAGGGGTGCTGAGCCCCAATTTCCTCGACAGCGCCGGCACGGCGAAAATCTGGGGATTGGCGCGTCAGATTTCGTTCTTAATAGCAGACCCAAATCCAGCCGGCGGGAGTCCATCGCCAGCACCTGCCGACGCCATAGGGATACCAACGCCCGCCCCAGTAGCGGCCACGTCCTCCTCCCCAGCCGCCGCCATGGCGCCGCCAGCCGCCGTGACCTCCCCAGCCGCCGCGATGACCGCCGTGTCCTCCCCAGCCGCCGCCATGACCGCCGTGACCTCCCCAGCCGCCGCCGTGGCCGCCGCCATGACCGCCGCCGCCATGACCGCCACCGCCATGACCGCCACCGCCATGACCGCCGCCGCCATGGCCGCCGCCGCCATGACCGCCGCCATGTCCGGCGAGCGCCGCCGATGGCAGCGCCAACGCGCCGAGTAATGCGAAGACCAAGGATATCTTGCGAAGCATAGCTTTCCTCCGTTCCAGAACCGAATAAGTGCGCCTTCAGCGACGCTTCCTTCACTTGCCTCGGGTAGAAGCAGACTAAATATGTCACTCGGTTCGAGCGACAATAACGAGCGTCCCTGTTATTTCCTTGCGAGTCAAATCGATTATCTACCGCTGCTCCTCAGCTGCGGATAATCGAAAAAGTCTCGCGGAGAGCCTACCTTGGATCAATTTATTCTTGCCTGAACTTACCTGCGCTTAGGCGGACTTTTGCGCCTGCGCGGAGGCGGGACGCAAGCTTCAATCAGGCGCTCATGAACGGCAAATGTCGAAATGAGCCTCATGAAACGACTGTGACGCGTTTGACACATGTTAAGCTTTTCTGTCGTAGCGCGATACGTTCAGTCTTGTCATATCGCGAGTCGGCGTCAATGATCAATCGCTGGACTTGCCTGAGGAATGGCGCATGCCCCTCCCGCTGCTTCGCGCGCTGCTGCTGGTGCTCGCCATGGTCGCACAGACCGTGGCCGGCACGGCCGTCATTGCGGGCGTCGCGTCGGAGTCCCCGCAGCAGACGCTGTCGGCGTCATGTCAGCGTTTGTCGGCGGCCGAGAGTTCCGGGCTAGCGAACCAAGCGAAATCCCACCGTCATCACGGTTGTGAACCGTGTTGCCGACACTCCGAGCCGCCGCCGCTTTGGACGACTGATTGGACCGACCGCGCGCCGGCGTTCTTCAGCTATCGGCTGATCAGCTTCCCGTTCACCGAATTTCCTTCTTTAGCAGCCAGCGCCGATCGACGCCATCGCGCACGCGCGCCGCCGAGCGCCTGACGCCGACAGGCTGATGCGCGCCGCATGGGCGCGTGAAGCGCATCCTTCTGGCTCTGCGCGCACTTCACCAAAAACTGACATCGATACACGCCGACAATCCGTCCGGTGCGCCGCCTCGTCGCGTCCAACTTGAGTTGGCCGCGGGTCGCAATGGCGCGCGCGTCGGCATCGCCAGGAAGCTACTGTCATGATCCGTCGTTTTCATCTCCTCGGAGGAGTGTCCTTCTCCGTGCTCAGCCTGTTCGTCGCCTCGGCCGCCGATGCGCAGCAGGCGCTCCCCACCATCGACGTCGGCGGCGCGCGCGGCCCCGTCCATCGCGGCCCCGCGGGCCGAGGCGCCGGCGGACCGGGACGCGTCACCACCGCCACCCCCGCGCCTGGGCCTTCGGGGCAGGGTTCCGGGGCGGCGGATCGATACGCCGAGCCAAAGCCCGCGCCGTTCAGCCGCACATTGCCGAAGAACATTCCGGCGGTGGTCGAAAGCCGCACGCGTCAGGAGATTTTCAAAACGACGAATATCGTGACCTCGGCTGACGCCTTCCGCTATTTGCCGTCGATCTGGGTTCGTGAGCGTTATCCCGGCGACCGGAACGCCGCCGTTTCAGGACGCACCACCGGCACAATCGAAACCGCCAAGACGCTCGTCTATGCCGACAACGTGTTGCTCTCCAATCTGCTGGGCAACAGTTTCAACTTTGCGCCGCGCTGGGGCATGGTCTCGCCTGCCGAAATTTCGCGCATCGACGTGATCTACGGGCCGTTCTCCGCGCTCTATCCGGGCAATGCGATCGGCGGCGTGTGGACGATGACGACGCGCATGCCGGACAATTTCGAAGTTCGCGCATACGGGACGGAGATGCTTCAGCCGTACAACCTTTTTGCCCGAAAGGAGACGAATTTCGGCGGCCTGATGAATATCCTGGTGGGCGACCGGATCAATGATTTTAGGTATTGGGTCGGCTACGAATATCTCGACAATCAGGGTCAGGCCCAGTTCTTCCCCACTTTCCCGAGCCCGACAATCACGCCAGTCCCGTCAGCGGCGGCGCCGCAGCAACCAACGCCCATTTTTGGCGGCGTTCTGGGTTTCAATCAAGAAGGCTTACCGGGTCTTTACAGCGGCGCCACCGGCGCTGAGCATGTGCAAAGCCACATGGCGAAAGTCAAGCTCTCTTATGACATTGCGCCGCTCGTGCGCGCCAAATACTCAGCCGGGCTCTGGAATTTGAACACGGACGCCTATGTTCAAACGTTCGTCTACGACAAGAACGGCGTGCCGGTCTATAATAATCAAAACGGCTTTCTAGCGGTCGGCGGCAATCTTCGGAGCCGGCCAGGCGGCATCAATCCCGCGCACGACGGCGCCACTCATCTGATGCAGGCGCTGGAACTGAAAAGTGACACGGGTGGCGTATTCGACTTCGATCTCTCACTGACTTCCTATAATTTCCTGCGCGATTTCGACAACAGAGCGCAATCCTTCGGGCTTCGCCCCAGCAACGGTTGGGCAACCGTGATGGGGCAGCCCGTACAGGTACCCATCTACTACAATGTCGATCCGCGCGGGCTGAATTCCGTCAATACCGGCACCTATTGGCGCACGGTCGACACGCGCTTCATTTGGCGTCCACAGGACGAACTTCTCAAGAGTCATGAAGTGTCGTTCGGCGCGCATGGCGACCAGTACAGTCTTGCGACTACGCA
>JBFXJV010000024.1:0-16432 GCA_050174515.1 Methylocystis sp. | reverse complement strand
TCCGCCTTGCGCCAGTCGATGGGCTCGAATTCCGCCCAATCGGGATCGCTCGCGACGGCGTCGATTTCAGCGTCGGTCATTTTCTGTCGCAACGTCATCCTGCGCCTATCTGGCCATAGCTCTGGCGACCGGTCCAGCCTGTGGATCATGGGCATTGCGGTGAATTCGCTCCCCGCCAGGAAGGAGTAGTGCTAGGGACAGTCGATGCGCTTCTCACCCGCCTTCCTCGACGAGATTCGGGCGCGCGTGCCCGTCTCCGAGGTCGTGCGCCAGAAGGTGAAGCTGCGGAAAGAAGGCAGGGAGTGGCGCGGCCTCTCGCCTTTCAACGCCGAAAAAACCCCCTCCTTTTACGTCAATGACCAGAAAATGCGCTGGTTCGACTTCTCCGCGGGGAAGAACGGCAATATTTTCGATTTTCTCATGGAGACGGAGGGGCTCTCCTTTCCCGAGGCGGTGGAGCGGCTCGCGGCGCTCGCCGGCCTGGCGCTGCCCGTCGAGACCAAGGAGCAGCAGGAACAGGATCGCCACCGCGCGACGCTTGCCGAGGCGCTGGAGGCGGCGGCGGTCTTTTATCAAAAGCAGCTTGCCGGCGCGGAGGGGCGCGATGCGCGCGCCTATCTCGACCGCCGACAGATTTCCTCGTCGGCGCGCGAAAAATTCCGCCTCGGCTTCGCGCCGCCCGAACGCCATGCGCTGCGCGATCATCTCGCCGCCAAGGGCGCAAGCGTCGAAACCATGATCGAGGCGGGTCTGCTCGTCCATGGCGCGGACATCGCCGTCCCCTATGATCGGTTTCGCAATCGGATCATGTTTCCGATCTGCGACCGCTCGGGCCGGGTCATCGCTTTCGGCGGACGCGCGCTGGAGGCGGACGCGCAGGCGAAATACCTCAATTCCCCCGAGACGCCGCTCTTTCACAAGGGCGCGACGCTCTACAATCTGCATAACGCCCGCAAGGCCGCGCATGAGGCCGGCGCGGTGATCGCGGTTGAAGGCTATGTCGACGTCATTGCGTTGACGGCGGCCGGTTTCCCCCATGCGGTCGCTCCGCTCGGCACGGCGTTGACCGATGAACAATGCGCCCTGCTCTGGCGTCTCGCCGAAGAGCCGATCCTTTGCTTCGACGGCGACAAGGCCGGGTTGAAGGCGGCCTTTCGGGCGGTGGACACGGCGCTGCCGCTGATCGGCCCCGGCCGCACGCTGCGCTTCGTCCTGCTGCCCGACGGCCAGGATCCCGACGAATTGTTGCGCTCGAACGGTCCCGAGGCGCTCGCCGACGCGCTGAACCGGCCGTTGCCGCTCGTCGATCTTTTATGGATGCGCGAAACCGAAGCGGCGACCTTCGACACGCCGGAGCGCCGCGCCGCGCTCGAACGGCGGTTGCAGGAGATCGCGGGGCAGATCAAAGACGACGACCTGCGGCGCCACTATCTGCAGGAACTGAGACAGCGACTGGACCGGCTTTTTGGCCGCGATCGGCGCACAAAGTTTAGGCGCCCCGATTCCCAGCGGCAGCGGCGCGGCAGATTTGCGCATCCTTCCGACGACGCGCCCCTGACTATCGGCCCGGCGCTGGCGAATTCGCCCCTGTTTCGCGGCGTCAAGTCCGGGATCGCGCCGCGCGAGGCTCTTATACTATTGATCTTAATCAATCATCCTGGCCTGATTGATTCCCGTGTCGAGGATCTGGCGACCCTCGACCTCGATTCGACTGACGCGCGGGCTTTGCGCGACGCGCTTCTGCGATTCGCCGAGAGCCTTGAAGGGAATCAGCCTGAGCTTCGTCCTTTTCTCACGTCGCTCGGGCTCGAGCGGACGGTCGCCCGGCTTGAGGCCATGGCCGCCCATTCCACGCTGTGGAGCGTGCGTCCAGAGGCTGCGGCCGCCGACGCCGGCGAAAGCCTGCGACAGGCTTTCGCCTTGCATCGAAAATCGATGGCGTTAAATAGAGAGTTGCGCGCGGTGCAAGCTGTGCTCGCCGACAACCCCAACGAGCGGGATTTTGCCCGGCTGAAGGATATTCAGACCCAGTTGTCGGCCCTAGATGGCGCAGAAGCGGCGGTGGAAGGATATGGATCGCTTTCCGGCCGGCCGTCGCGGAACTTGTGAATTCGCAGAGGTTAGCGTCGTGGCGAAGAGGGGACGGGAAACGCGCCGCTAGTATCCGCGCCGACGCCAAAGCGAGAGTCATGAAGTGACGCGCGCTTTAGCGGCGATAAGCTGATACGCAAGAAATGCGACGTATCAGGAATCAATGATTCCCGATAGGAGGAGGCGGCGCGAAGGGTTTATCGCGAAGGGTTCATGCGGTCGGCCGGGTTTTTCGCCCGCTTGCCGCGCCGCAGCTTGGAGAGGGGCGGCCTTCTCAGGGCTTTTTTTGAGAAAACTTGCGCCTTGCCTGGTTCGGGGAGCCGATCCGGGGCGAGGCGCTTGGAGCTTGTGGATGGCGAAAAAAGACGAAGACAAGGTCGAGAATGAAACCGCGGCGGTGACGGAGACGTCCGATGGGCCGCTTCTCGATCTCAATGACGCCGCCGTCAAGCGGATGATCAAGCTCGCGAAGAAGCGCGGCTTTGTGACCTATGCCGAACTGAACGCGGTGCTGCCGTCCGAGGAAGTGTCATCGGACCAGATTGAGGACGTATACGCGATGCTCTCTGAAATGGGCATCACCGTCTCGGAAGGCGACGATCCGGACGACGTCGAGGAGGAGCAGTCCGCCGACGAAGAAGAATCGGAAGGCGGCGAACTCGTCGAAAGCCCGCGCGCGACCGCGGTGGCGACGCGCGCATCGGAGCCGGCCGATCGCACCGACGATCCCGTGCGCATGTATCTGCGTGAAATGGGCTCGGTCGAACTTCTGTCGCGAGAAGGCGAAATCGCCATCGCCAAGCGGATCGAAGCCGGGCGCGAGGCGATGATCGCCGGACTGTGCGAAAGCCCGCTCACCTTCCAGGCGATCATCATCTGGCGCGAGGAATTGGAGGCGGGCAAGGTCCTGCTGCGCGACATCATCGATCTCGAGGCGACCTACGCCGGCCCAGAAGGCAAGGCGGCGAAGACCGCGGAGCCATCCGCCGGCGGCGCCGACATGGCGCCTTCGACCGCGCCGCAAACGCCGCCCGCCGGACTGGAAGAGGAAGGCCCCCCCGCCGAAGAGACGTTCGAGGAAGAAGACGACATGGAAAATTCCGTGTCGCTTTCGGCGATGGAATCGGAGCTGAAGCCCAAGGTTCTCGAAACCTTCGCGCGCATCGCCGACGCCTATAAGAAGTTGCGTCGACTTCAGGACCAGAACGTCGAGAACAAGCTCAAGAACGAGACTCTGACGCCTGCGCAGGAACGCAAATACAAGACGCTCAAGAAAGAGATCGTCGCCGACGTCAAATCGCTCTCCCTGAACCAGAACCGCATCGAGGCGCTCGTCGAGCAGCTTTACGACATCAACAAGCGCCTCATCGGCTATGAGACGAAGCTTTTGCGGCTTGCCGACAGCCACGGCGTCATGCGCGAAGACTTCATCGAGAAGTTTCACGGCTCGGAGCTTGATCCCAAATGGGTCATGCGCGTCGCCAAGCTCGGCTCCAAAGGCTGGAGGGAATTCGTCGCCGCCGACAAGGATCGCATCAAGGATCTTCGCGCCGACATTCACGCGCTTGCGACCGAAACCGGATTGGAAATCTCCGAGTTCCGCAAGATCGTGCATATGGTGCAGAAGGGCGAGCGCGAAGCCCGGCAGGCAAAGAAGGAGATGGTGGAGGCGAATCTGCGTCTCGTGATCTCCATCGCCAAGAAATACACCAATCGCGGCCTGCAGTTCCTCGATCTCATTCAGGAAGGCAATATCGGCCTGATGAAGGCGGTCGACAAATTCGAATATCGCCGCGGCTATAAATTCTCGACCTATGCGACCTGGTGGATCAGGCAGGCGATCACCCGCTCGATCGCCGATCAGGCGCGCACGATCCGCATTCCGGTGCATATGATCGAGACGATCAACAAGATCGTGCGCACCTCGCGCCAGATGCTGCATGAGATCGGCCGCGAGCCGACGCCCGAAGAGCTTTCCGAAAAGCTCGCGATGCCGCTCGAAAAGGTTCGCAAAGTTCTAAAAATCGCCAAGGAGCCGATCTCGCTCGAAACGCCGATCGGCGACGAAGAGGATTCGCATCTCGGCGACTTCATCGAAGATAAGAACGCGGTGCTGCCGATCGAGGCGGCGATCCAGTCCAATCTGCGCGAGACGACGACGCGCGTCTTGTCGTCGCTGACGCCGCGCGAAGAACGCGTGCTGCGCATGCGCTTTGGCATCGGCATGAACACCGACCATACGCTCGAAGAAGTCGGCCAGCAGTTCTCGGTGACGCGCGAGCGCATCCGCCAGATCGAGGCGAAGGCGCTGCGGAAGCTGAAGCATCCGTCACGCAGCCGGAAGCTCAGGAGCTTCTTGGATAATTGACGCGCGTCGCGGCGGAGAAACGAGGAATGACAAAGAAACCAGTCATTTTCACAATTTCCGCCGCATGGGATGACGCAGCTTCGGTCTGGAGCGGCCATTGCGACGAGATTCCGGCGGCGGCTGACGCTCCGACGCTGGATGAATTGTTCGTGAAGATGTCGGCCATGACGCTCGACCTGCTGGCAGACAATCATCCCGGCGTCGATCCCGCATCAGTCTTTTTGCAGATTTCTGCGCTACGCGAGGTTGAGCAGGCGATCGCCTGATGGCGCCGCAGTTCGATCGTCCCTTGCGTGATTTACTGCGCGCCGCAGGAGGCATCATGGTACGCCAAGGAAAGGGAAGTCACGAAATCTGGAATAGTCCCCTCACCGGACGCAGTTTCGCCGTTCCCATCGGCATTCCCAGCCGCCACACCGCCAACGCCATTTTGCGCCAAGCGGGACTGAAAAAGGCGTTTTGAGCCTTCGCACTGACTCGGATCACCTCTGGAACCTTCATCACGCGCGCGCCACACGTTGAAGGTCAAACTATAACATAGCTTCACGCGCATGGTTTCACGGAATTGCAAGGGAGTGATATTTTAGTTCCATGAACCCGCATCTCCGCCCGAGCGATCTACCACTCTCGACCCAGGCCGTCGAAGGCATGCCTCGGCGCTGCTGGACCATCGCCGAGATCGAGGAGATGGTCCGCGTCGGCATCATCGACGAAGGCGAGCGGTTCGAACTGATCGGCGGAGAGGTCGTCCCCACGTCGCCTAGATGGGCTCGGCATGAATGGATTAAAATCGAACTCAATCATTTTTCCAACGGGTTGCGCCGGCGCATTTGAGCATTGTACAGGACACGACGCTGCGGCTTGACGCCCGCACTTTCGTCGAGCCCGACTTCTGCGTCTTTCGTCGCGATCTCGATCTTCAGGCGCTCGACGGCTCGTCCGTCTTGGTTGCGATCGAAATCGCGGATTCGAGCCTCAATTACGACAAGGGCTGCAAGACCGGCATATACGCCGCCTATGGCGTTCACGAAGTATGGGTCGTCGACGCCATTCGCGCGGCGATCTGGGTTCATCGCAGATTGGGCGCGAATGGCTACGCCGAGATCGAAGAATTTCCGCCCAGCGAATTTGTGACGCCGATGCTCGCACCAGAGCTTGCCCTGCGCTTGTCGGACTTCGGCATAGGGCCGGTTGATCATTAAGGCGCGCAGCAGAGACGCCGGTTTGGAGGCTTAAATCCCTGGCGGATCGGCCGACGGCTTCAAGATGCCGATGCCGAGATAGGCGCCCAACCTCCCGCCGATTAGATTGGGCTTGCGGCTTTCGAGCGTGAAGAGCCGGCCGCCGTTCTTGTCGCGCCATGGCGCCTCCCAGACCTGAAACGGCCCGCGAGCCTCTTTCAGCCGTTCGAGAACCTGCGTGATGTTTGCGGCATCCAGCGCGCCGCTCATCGGCGCTACGGCTCTGCGGATGCCCTCAACGTTTCGCTCGTCATATTTTGGCGCGAGCAGTTCGGCGATGACCAGCCGCGCATCGTCGGGATCGACGCCAAGACCCTCGGGCAGATCCCACCCCGCAATCTGGTTGCGGCGCACGAGATCGCCGAGAATCGTCAGCCTCGCGAAGTTGAGAACCTTGTCGCGAATGAGGCCTGGCGCATTTCTTATGCCGGGCAGCAGCACCAGCTGGAGGAGGAAGCCGAGAAAGCCCCCGACATTTTGTCCGACCACCATCGGCGCGACGCGATCAAAGCGTAAGCCGATGCGTTTCATCAGCCGATCGAGGTCCGCTTGGGTAATCTGCGCCCAGGGCGGAAGCTCAATCGTCTCCTTCGCCGAGTCATAGAGCGGCACGAGGCAATAAGAGATCGCGCCCGGAGGGTCGGTCGGCTCCGGCATGGCTATGAACTGCGCCCTGTCGACCTGCGGCGGCCAGTTGGCCACGATCGGATGATCGGCGGGAACGGCGAATGAGGTCATCAGAAACTTCTGACAATTGCGCCGTCCGAGTTGATAGTCGTGATCGCGGAAGGCGCGGGCGACGAAGCCGCCAAAACCGCCAAGCAGGCCGCTGGCGATGCCATAGCGCTGCAATGTCGTCCCGATGACGCGGCGGGGACCGATGAGATAGCGGCTGCCGTGATCGGGGTCGACCGCGAGGATGAGTTCGCTCGGCTTGAATCGCGCCTGATCGATCAGCGAGGGCATCAGCGAAGAGAACAGGCTGACGATATCAATGGCGGGCTCGCCTTCATTGCGGATCGGCTTCGGCTCGGGAAAGGGCGAGATCATGACGACCGCCCGATCCACAGAATCGAGTCGCCAAGGTATGCGCGCATCAGCCGCCTTGTCCTTTAGCGTGAAGCGCGCGTATTCGAACGGATCATTGTCGATGATGCCGCCGTCCGCGCAGGTGAACCAGAAGGGATTTTCATTTTCGACGGCCGGCGGCCATTGCGGATTGAGATTGTCGATTCCCGCGATGTCGCCGCTCGGATATCGCCGCCCATCATAATCCGCCCTGGGTCTTGCGCCGATGAGGCGCGGCGCCAGGCCCACCGGAAAGGCGGAAGAACCCAAGGCGCAGACAGCATAGTCCTTCCATTGGTCTTTCGCCGCGGCGCCGGCGATCGTCCCGATGTCGAGCTTGGCGCGCGACGGATCATCATCGGCGAAGTCGCTGTGCGTCGCCCATGAGCCGACGCCGCTCAGCACATAATGGGCGCGATCGCCATGCGAGATCATGGAATAATCGCCACCGGTGAATCCCAGTTTCCACGGCACGCCGCGCAAATTGGAGAGCGTGAGATAGATATGGAGCGTCGCCGAGACATAGGGCCGCGGTCCTTCGACCTGTTCGACGGCGATCGCCTGCGCGGCGATTTCATCGAGCAGGCGTGAATTGAGCAGCGAGACGACGGAAATCGGATCGTTCTCGCCCGGAAAAGGCACCTCGCTGGTCCGCGAGAAATCCGCCGTCGCCGGCGGGCGCGTTTCGAGATCGTCGAGCGTCAGGAAATCCCGCACGCTCGCATCGCCGGAATCGAGCGTCGGACGGACGACCCATGATTCATAGAGCTTTGGAAGCGTATAGCGATAGACGAAGCCGTCAGACTCAAAGGTCTTGGCCTCGGCCTTGTCCACAAGCGCGATCGCGCCGATCGCCGCCGTGATCGCGCCGGCCGAGGCGCCGGAAATCACCTTGATTCCGACGCGATGATTGGGAACCGATCCGTTCTGGTCCGCGGCGCGCGCCTTTTCCCAACATTCGAGCGCCTCGATCAGGAAGTCGATGACGCCCGCGGTATAGGCGCCCGCCGAAATCGCGCCGGACATCGTGAGCCCGACCTGAAATTCCTTGCCCGACAGTTGATGCATCTGCGTTTCCTCATCTCTCTTGCGCGGATATCGGAACGCACAACGCCCGAGCGTTGGGCGCGATCGAACCGGTCAAGGACGTCGGCCATGCTGCCTCATGTGCAATGGCAAGCGGCCGAACCTGTCGCCTCGCATATCGATCTCATGATGTTGCGTTTGCGGAGGACGTTTCTCGGCCAAATCGCAGAAAATGGCCGATGCATGAACGGCATGCGACTGATCAATGAAAATTGAGTTTCGCGCTTTACTCAGCGTGCGTTTGCAGATGATGCGAAATTTATCGCAGCGCTTGGATACGGTCAATGAACCAGAGCAGCGCGAGAAGGAATGCGAGCGCCGTCAGCGCCGGTGCAATAAAACTGACATAAACAGTCTTGCGCCGTGCCGTGAACACGAGCGGCATGAGCAGTGAAGCGACAGCGATCTGGCCGAGTTCGACCCCGCCGTTGAAGCCGGCGAGCGCGTACAGCATTCCCGACGTCGACAGACGCATCGGACCGAGCGCCGTCGCAAAGGCGAGGCCATGCACCAGGCCGAAACCGAATGCGATGGTCCAGCGCGCATATGAGAGAAGCGGCAGCAGATTGTCGATCGCCGCGCCCATGATTGTCGCGGCGACCGCAGGCTCGACGAATCGCGCCGGCGCGTCGACGATATGGAAGAGCGACAACGTCAGCGTGACCCCATGGGCCAAGGTAAAGGCCGTCAGGATCGTCAAGGTCTGGAGCGCGCTGGCGCCGAATCCGTCGAGCGGCGTCCACCCGGTCTCGCTACGCCGAAAGGCGGCGAAAATCATCAGCACGGCGACGAACAGCAGATGATCATAGCCGAAAAGAATGTGGCTGACGCCGAAGCCGACAAAGTGAAGAAAGGAGCCGGATGTCGAATCGTCGATGCGATCGAGAGCAATGTCGGCGCGATCGGGCGACAGGACTTCCGACTGCTCGCCGGCAGGCGTCACGAGCGTGAGAAGGCCGCGATGCGTCGGATCCAAATCGAAGAGCAACCGATAATGGAGGCGCCGCGGCGTTGGCGTCGACTGACATTCGGCCGTAAAGCGCAGAACGGCATAGGCGGCGCCGGCATGGCGATCGACGAGCATGTCGCTCGGGCGCAGCGTGCAGCCGTCGATCGACAGTCGATCATAGGCATAGGCCTCGATCGCGCCGCGCCGCGCTTTCAATCGGCCCCAGGTGATGACGCCGTCATCGCCGGCGAGCCCGAAAGCGGCGTCGAGATCGCGCAGCGAAATGTCCCATTGTCCGCTCGGTCGCCCTTCTGTGTCGATATCGACATGCAGATAGCTGTCGGATGAAAGATGCGCATGCGCGGACGGGTTCTGCAGCGCGAGGACGAATTGCGCCGCGAGCGCGAACAGGATCAGCCGGAGCCACAAATTCGCATATGTCCTGAAGCGCAAACGGCCGCGAGAATCGTGACGGCGCCAGCGCAGAGTCTCAGACCGAGGCGGGACGTCGCCATCGCGCGACAAAGGACGCCGCCATGAGCGCATAGGCCGCGGCAGCCGCGGCGACCAGCGACAAGGCGCTGGCGTTGATCGCTCGATCACGGATCGTTTCGCCGGTCGCGCCGATCGCGCCCGCAATCATGCCGCAGCAGGCGCCGGCGATCAGAACCGGCCGCACGCCGATCTGGAGCCGAACAACGCCTGCGGCGCCGAGAAAAACCAGAGCGACGATCGCTATCGTCGAAGCGGCGTGGCTTTCCACGGCTTCAGGACGTGTCGCGAGCGCTGCAATGAAGGCCCCGAGACCGATGGCGCCGACCAGGGCGGCGTCGGCGCGCTGCTTCCGCGTCCCGGCCCAGATCGCGAATGCGACGACGAGCGCCAGACGTTCGAAGCTGAGCAGGAAATGGACGGCGCCCGACCAGAAGACGCCGAGCGACGCGACCTCGGTATGCGCATGCGCCGGCGATGCGCATATTCCATAAGCAAGCGCCGGAACCAAGAACGCCGCGACACGGCGCGTGGAGCCAGTCCGCCGCCTCTGCGAAACCAGCGGCGCTCCCCGCGCCAGCCTAGCGGTCGGCAAGGATCGCATCCGCAGCCTTCTCGCCGATCATATAGACCGCGCTGACGATGAAGAATCCGGGAATGCGCGGGAACACCGAGGCGTCGACGACGCGCAGAGCCGTCGCGCCGCGCACGCGGAAATTCGAATCGAGAACCGCGTCGCTGGCGCCGTCCGGTCCGATCGCGCAAGTGCAGGAAGCGTGATGGCCCCAGGACTGATAGCGCACGAAATCGCGAATCTGCTCTTCGCTCGTCATGTCGCCGCCGGGCGATTCCTCTTCCTCGACAACGCCAAGATCGATGAGCGGACGCGTGAGCGCGCGCACGAATTTCACGCCCTCGACCACTGAATCGAGGTCTTCGTCTTGATCGGGCGTGCCCTCGGCGAAATAGCGGAAATTGATCTCCGGACGTTCGAGCGGATTGGTCGATTTAAGCTTCACATAGCCGGCGCGGTTGTTGGTGTGCGCTTTGAGCACGGCCCAGGTGAGACAATTGAGCCTCTCGACGACCCGCTTCGAATAGCCGGGATAATAGCCGCGGAAATCGGCGAGCACGCCGAAACAGAAGAGATCGGGCAGCGGCCGCTCGCTGGCCGAGCGCTTGATGACGGCGAGCACCGCGCCATTCGTGCCATAGACGGAGCCGGTGTACTTGTCCTTAGTGCGCAGCCAATCGGCGTATTGGGCGTCGGTGTTCTTATATTGCGCGCCTTTCAATATGCCCCAATCATCCGTGACGCGATTGACGACGCCGACCTCGTAGCGGTCCTGCAGATTCTTGCCGACGCCAGGAAGATCGATGCGCGTCGTGATGCCGAGCGGCGCCAGATCCGCCTTGGGGCCGACGCCGGAGAGCATCAGCAGCTGTGGCGTGTTGAAGGCGCCGCCGGCGAGGATCACCTCGCGCGTCGCTAGGACGGTGCGCGTCTCGCCCGGCGCTCCGCTCGGATCGTAATGCGCCTGATAGAGTTTCGCGCCCTTGCGATATTCGACGCCGATCGCGCGATTATTGTCATCGAACAATACGCGCGTCGCCAGCGCGTCGAGCTCTATAGTCAAGTTTTCGGGATAATTTTGCTGCGTCTCGATCAACCGCTCGCGCGCGCCCATGCGCTCGTGCTTGCGGGTGTTGAGCGGCGGATAATGCAGGCCGAAGGCGTTCTCGCGGACGAGCCGCCAATCATTGGGATCGCCTTTGCCGAGCAACCACCACAAACCCCGCTGCAAGAGCGAGGGCGACCGGCCGATCGCCTCCAGGATCGATATCTTCAAGGCGTCGACGAGGTCGAAATCGCCGAGCGCGGCCTTGGGGACGTTTTTCTCCGTATGCAGCCAGCCTTTCCAGCCATGGCGCGTGGGATTGATCCCGAGCATGCCGAACAGGCGAAAGAAGAAGCGATGATTGCAGTTTTCAAGCTTTTCAAAATAGGCGCGCATTTTGTCGGCGCGCCACGAGGCGTCGCCGGTGAGTTCGGCGATATGGTCCCAGTCCGCATTATGCGGATAGACCATGATCATCGCATTATGCGCGGTGCAGCCGCCAAGACAGCCGGCGCGCGGATAGAGCACGCCGTCGACGCGCTTGCCGCTATGATCGCGTTCAACATATTTCTCGTCTTTTTTCTGGAGCCGGTCGTCTCCATAATGTCGGACGAAGAAGTCCCATTGCATCGC
The DNA here is from genome assembly GCA_050174515.1 of Methylocystis sp. Lineage (GTDB taxonomy): Bacteria > Pseudomonadota > Alphaproteobacteria > Rhizobiales > Beijerinckiaceae > Methylocystis. The sequence goes on along the minus strand of JBFXJV010000024.1, from coordinate 4,885 downwards.
TCGATTCTCGGTCGAGCAGGCGTGAAACACTGGAACGCGATAATCGTCGGGAAGACGTTCCTCGTTCTCATAGGCCGCGTCGCCGCCTTGGAGCTTCAGCGGATCGCCGCCGGCCTCAAGCACCAGAACCTTGCAGCCCGCTTCGGCCAGGCGCGCCGCCACCGTGCCGCCGCCCGCGCCTGAGCCCACCACCACATATTCGAAGCTCGCCCTGTCGCTGAGGCTCATGGTCGTTCCCCCTACTTCGTCGGTTGGCCCGGACGCGCCTTTGCGGCCCGGGCCTCCGGCGCGTCACATGGTTTTCAAGAATGCGATCAGAGCCTGCTTGTCGGCGTCGCTCAGCCCCGGCTCCTCGGCAAAATAGTCGGTGCCGAAATAATGTCCGCGATTGGCAATGAAATCGGGGCATTTGTTGAGCGCGAGCAGATCTTTGTACGAGCTGGCGAACGCCTTGCGCGCCTCCTCGTCGCTTGCGTTCGGCGGCAACGCCTTCAACGCATGCTTGAGTTTGAGCAGCAGCGCCGCGACCTTCTTCTTGTGCAACAGATCCTCGATCAAATTCTCACGTTTATCGAGATCAATATTGCCGATCAGCGCCACCGGCGTGCCTTTCGGGATCGGGCCGATGGCGACGCCGTCCTCGTCGAAGAAATTGCCGAGACGCAACGCCTCGACCAGCCGTTTCACGTTTTCGCCGGCGTCGAAGCCCGGCTGCAGCAGGCCAGGGAGATAGCCCTTCGGCACACGCAGATAGCTCTGCTCCGTCGTCACATCGACGATGCCGTGCAGCTTCTTTCCCGAGGCCGTGACATATTCGACGTCCTTCTGGCCATATTGCTCGCCATATTGCCCATATGAGCTGCGCCGCTTCTCCGGCCACAACATCTGTTCGATCGAATCGCCGAACGACTTCAACCGACTTTCCACCGACGGGCTCTCGTAGAATTTGCCGACGCTGTTGTTGAGCAGGAAGGGCGCGGTCGACCACAGGCTGACCAGCGACGCCGGACGCGTATAGCCGCGGCCGCCCGCCGGCATGGGGTAGTCGTCCCGCCGCGCGCCCGTGTAGGGATCGTGGATGATAACCTTTCCGACCGACGGCAGGTCCTTATACGAAGTCGAGGAGAAATCGTTCCAGATGTTGTCGCGGATCGCATTGGTGGCGAGCGGACTGCAGGCGTTGGTTTCGAGCAGACTCACCGGAACGCGAAGATCCGTCGACAGGAAGTTATCGTCGAGGAAGTCGCTTGCCTTGGCGATCTTCTTCGCCTCCTCCTTGAACGCGTCGGTCTTGGTGAACGACCAATAGTTGTTCCAGCAGGTCAGATAGTCCTTGCCGACGCAGCCATTATTCGGGAAGTAGCTGAAGGTCTTCTCCGGCAGCTTGCTCGAATGGCAGCGCAGGCAGCGTTCGCCGAACACCTCCTTGCCGCGTTCGAGAGTCGCTGAATCGGCGGCGACCAATTTGTCGCCTCCTGGCGCGTTCTTCAGATAGTCGGGCTTGGCGGTTGCGACGAAGAACAGCGCGGTGTTGGGAGTCTGCGCTTCATTCGCCTGCCAATAGGTGGAATGGGCGCGTCCCGTCGCGATCGGAATGGCGGTGATCGGCTTGCCGCCGATCACCGCGTTGAAGTGCTCGAGCCATTCCTCGCTGAACAGGCCAATGTTGACAAAGACCCGGTTGAATGAGCCCAGCGCGCCGACTGAATCCGCGCCGTCCTTCAAAACGCGCGGCGTGAACACCGTATCGGGCGCCTTGAAGAACTGCGTGAGCGGCGAATTGGCCGGAACATATTCGTTGAACTGCTTGTTCTGCTTCTCGCCGCCAGCGAGCTTCTCCTGGCCGAATTTCAAAGCGAGTCCGACGCGCGGTCCGAGCTGGTAGATCGCGTTCATCGTTCGCGGATTGATGATGTAGTCGGAAGAAACCAGCGACGTATCGAGCGCCCCCGGCCGCGACACGTGGAACAATTGCCAGGAGAAATCCTTCGGATCAGCCGCATAGGTAAAGATACGATCCCACCAGAAATATTGCGCGCCCGGATTGGAATTCAAATTCTCCCATTTCGGATTTTCCGGGTCCGTCGGCGGATTGGTCGGATTGGGACCGACATGGCAAAAGCCGCAGGACATGCCGACGCGATAGGGGCGCACCAGATCCTTGTTGTTGTAATAGTCGGGATCGGCGTAAAAGCGCACCGGATCCCATTTCCGTTCGGCTTCTTCATCGAAATCCGGGTTGGGGAATAATCTCAGCCCCACGATGCCTGTCGCATAACCGTAATAGGAACCCACAGGAAAATTCGCGCTGCGTCCGCGGGCTCCGATCTTGACGCCCGGATATTTCGCCTCGTCCTCGAAGGGATCGGGCGCACAGCTCGGATCGCGCGTGTCCAACCAGAGCCCGAAGCGATCGGCGCGGGGGCCGGTCGCTTTCTTGAAGCACGGCTCATTGACGAGCCCCAAATAACTCCAGCGATTGTCGCGACTGAATTTCTTGAGCGTTGGATGACTCGACAAGGTCTTCAGGAAGTCGAGTCCGCCGAAGGACTTCTTGTTCAAGACGTCCCACAGCCGGTCGTTGCCCGCTGTCCACACCACCCAATTGTTGCGGCCGATCACGGCCGCCTTGAGCGCCTCCTCGGGCGTGACGCCAGGAAGATAAGGCTGCAACGCCTTGGCTAGATCTTCCGGATGTTTGGTCGCGCCATTATCCATGTCGACGTAATAATCGACATCCGAGCCCGGCAAAGACTCAGCCGTGCGTCCGACGCACATGGCTTCGTCCTTGACGTTCCCGGCGCCCGAGCCGCAATTCTGGCTGGCCCTCACCGCGTCCGTTGATCCACAGACGCCGGCCAGCGCCGCTGCGACCGCCAAGCTCCGCAGGATTCTATCGAGCATCGTTCCCTCCCCAATGTCGAATGCCTAAAATTCGTGGCCTAACCGCTATGCCGAAATCTCCGCGGCGATCGACGACGCGGCCGAACGAAAAGCCGCGCCGCGCGAGTCGCGGCGCCACAAAAACCGCGTTACGCCTAAAAGGCGGTCCGTCGTTTGAACCAGCGAATGACGCCTCGAACGATGAGAAGAAGGACGAGCGCGGCGATCCCAAGCTGCACGGCCGGCCGCGCGAAAAAACGATAGACGTAAGGCCCGGTCGCGCCCGCAGGCTGAGGCTTGAAGGGCCAGGGCTCGGCCAGATAGGGAAACTCGCTCGACAGAGGCTTGTCGTTGACCGTTGCGCGCGGCCATTGGGTCGTGTCGATGAATGCGTTTTCCTGCAAGGCGCAATCGCCCTGCGCGCATGTAAGCAGCGCCACATCATCCTCGAGACGACGACCGTTCGGAAATCCGGCGGGGCGCGTCGTGGTGAACACCATCACGTCGGGAACGGAGTCGTAGTGGCGAATGAAAAAGCCGCTCAGCTGATTCAAATTGGCGAGCGGCGGCAGCCACTGCTTGAGAAAGTCCTGAACCTTGGCCCGAGACTCGCCCTTTTCGCGAATCTCCGCGACATGCTGCGACGGCGGAATGGGATTTAAAATTTCGAAGCGGCCGAGCTGCGTGCGGTTCGAACGGCCGACATGGTCGATCTGCTCGCCGTTGCTCACACGATTGCTTGTGGCCCATACGAGCCAACTCTCCGCATGTTCGGGAAAAGCGGATTTCGGAATGCTGAACGCCATGGTGATGACGTTCACGTTGAAGAATCGCGGAAAGATGAACGGATCGTCGCGAACGCCGGAATAGACCTGGATGTCCTGCGATTCGCCGAGTCCCTTGAAGGATTTCTCTTTTACCGTCGTGTCATCGTTGAGACGAATCCGGATGGTGGCGTCCGGCTTTATGCCCTCGGGCGCGACGATCGTGCCGCCGTAGCGCGCTACGTCCTCGGCATTGTCGAAGCGGAGCTTCGTATGAAAATCGAGATGGATGTTATATTCGAAGGGCTCGAGATTATAGGGCGGCGGCCCGATCAGCGAGCGGCGCACGTCGAGAATTGCGACCCAGCGGTCGCCTTCGGGGAAGAAGAACAGGCCGGTGATGTTGGCTTCCTGCTCGTCCTCCACGAGCCACATGGGATCGGCGTGGTCCGAGGCGCGCCCCGTTCCGGGAATCAGCAAAGCAGAGAACAGGAGGAGCGCACCGAATAATTGTCTGGTCATGATCGTGCGAGCCATCAAACCCTCACTTAAATCACGCTTCCCCGACATGAAATAATGCTCCGCGGGAAGTTTTCGAACAGCAACTATCGGTTGCGCGTACGTTACGATCGGTTCATATTTTTTACAAGGCTCAAAAAAATTCCGCGTCTCGATCTCCCGTTGCGAGCGCGAAATCGGCGAGCGCTGATGCGACTCTCAATTTCCATGTCAGCGATGTGCGTCGCGGCTGTGACCTGCATCAACGCGCTCGGCGCGCCTTTCGTTCCCAGCGACGACAATCAATTTTTGGAACGATTGCCTCGCGCCGCCGCGCCAATGGGCGCGGAACTGCGCGATTTGCGCGCGCGATCCGGCGATCTCGCGGCCTCCATCGAACTCGCGCAGAAATTCGTGACGCTCGGCGGCGAAGACTCCGATCCACGCTATTTCGGTTATGCGGCGGGCATTCTCGCGCCCTGGTGGAGCATGGCGAAGCCTCCAGCGAAGGCGCTGCTGCTGCGCGCGATGATCGCGCAGAATCGGCATGACTTCGACGGCGCGCTCGTCGACGTCGACGCGGTGATAAAATCCGATCCAGCCAATCTTCAAGCATGGCTTATGCGCGCGGCGATCAGCAAAATCCTCGGCCGTTTGGATGAGGCGCGCGCGAGTTGTGCGCCGCTTGCCGCATCAAGAGAGCCGCTGCTGGCCGTCGCCTGCGTGTGCGATGTGGCGAG